>JBGUET010000061.1:0-9539 GCA_041821225.1 Sedimentibacter sp. | reverse complement strand
ACCTACCGCCATTTTTCAGAAAAAAGCACTCTGAAAAATGGGGTTAGGGCATACAAAAAGAAACCTTTCGGTTTCATTTATATTATTGCTCTTCATTAACTTCTTCTTCTTTTTTTCTGTTGTTTTCTGTTCGTAAATGTTCCAATTTTGTAACAGATACTTCATAGGCTGTCTTAGTTTCATATGATTCGCTAATATTTTTTTTCTGATATTTTCTACTTTGTATTCTTCCCCAAACTTTAATATGATCTCCAACTTCTAATTTTTCACAATACCTTGCATTTCTCCCCCATGCAATGCAAGGTATATAATCAGATTTGTTATACGACCTGTTTACAGCAATAAGCATGTCTGTTATTTCTCTACCAAATGGAGTTGTTCTAAATTTTGTCTCTTTACATAAATAGCCGTTCAAAAAAACTTCGTTTGGATGTTTTTTAATTTCCTCAAACTCAAAATCATCAGGCACTAAAATATCTCGTACAAAAACTCTTAAAAGCAATTTATTGCATGTGTCTTCATATCGATTGTATGATCGAAATTGACCATCAATAACAACATAATTCCCAATGTCCATATTTATGTCATTTATAATCCTCTCCGATATAATAACAGGCAGCAAATCTCTTGCATCGCTTAATCTAGGTACTTCCAAGTAAAATTCATAAAACTTCTCTCCAAATACCTCATGGCTGAATTCCAAATTACTGTTTATTTTACCTAATATCCTTATATAATTGGACTGCATCTGTTTATCGTTCATATCCATTTTTTCCCCCTATAATTTATCTTATATATTTCATAATATTCAAATAAATTTAATATATGCTTTAAAATATAAAAAATCGTACTTGCTTAACTAGTCCATTTCATAGCAATTGGTTGAGAAAGTACCTATATATTACATTTTCTTTCAAATCTAAACATTTTATATGTTTTTTAAGAAATGGTTTAATGCTGTTTAAGAAATGTATTGAAGTTTAATTTTTAATGTTATATAATAATTTGAACTAAATAATAGAAATTATATAATTTGTATAGAAATGAAAGGACGATAATATGAAATTAGGTATAGTAGGACTTCCAAATGTAGGCAAAAGTACATTATTCAACGCAATAACTTCAGCAGGTGCCGAATCTGCCAACTATCCATTTTGTACAATTGAACCAAATATAGGCGTTGTTGATGTTCCTGATAAAAGATTAGATTTTTTGACTAATATGAGCAATTCAGGAAAAACAGTTCCTGCAGTAATAGAGTTTTTTGATATTGCCGGTTTAGTAAAAGGAGCCAGCAAGGGTGAAGGTCTTGGAAACAAATTTCTTTCACACATCAGAGAAGTTGAATCTATAGTGCATGTGGTTAGATGTTTTGATGATGAAAATGTAATACACGTTGAGAATACAGTGGACCCAAAAAGAGATATTGAAATAATAGAATTAGAACTTATTCTTGCTGACCTAGATGTAATGAGCAAAAGACTGGAAAGATTGACTAAGACAGTCAAAAATGACAAGTCGCTTCAACCTGAATTTGAATTGGTTCAAAAAATTGTTCAAGGTTTAGAAAATGAAAAGCAAGCAAGATTTTTGGATTATACAGAAGAAGAAGAAAAACTTCTTAGAACATTTAGTCTAATAACTGCAAAACCAGTTCTTTATGTTGCAAATGTTGATGAGAATTACTTAGACAACCCATCTGCAAACAAATATGTTGATACAGTATTAGAACACGCTAAAGTAGATAATTCTGAAGTAGTAACAATATGTGGCAAAATAGAAGAAGAAGTTTCCGCACTTGATGATGATGAAAGAAAAGAATTTCTCCATGAATTGGGATTAGAGGAATCAGGCCTTGATAAACTCATACGAGCAAGTTACCATCTTCTAGGTTTAATAAGTTTCTTTACAACAGGGCCAATGGAATCAAAAGCTTGGACTATTATTAAAGGAACTAAAGCACCACAAGCAGCTGGTAAAATTCACTCAGATATTGAAAGAGGTTTTATTAGAGCTGAAGTAACCAAATATGCTGATGTAGTAACTTACGGTTCAATGAATGCAACAAAAGAAAAAGGCCACATGCATCTTGAAGGCAAGGAATATGTCATGGAAGATGGAGACATAGTGTTGTTTAGATTTAATGTATAATAGAATTTCAAATAAAGAGTTTAGGTTGTACAACCTAAACTCTTTATTTTTTAACATATTATATTTTTATAAGCAAATATATACAAATTTTACTACACTATGTTATATGAATAACATTTAGTACTTTTACTGGAAATCTTCAACGAAATGCTCAATCGCACTTTCTAACACATCATAATATGCCCAATATCCTTTATCTACATCCGAAAACGGATTTGAATAGCTATCTATTTTCACATTAGTCTTGTTTGGAACTCTATTAATAGCACGATTTATAATTGTAACAGCTTCAGCTCTAGTAATGGGTTGGTCAGGTGCAAAAGTTCCATTGGTATAGCCTAATATGTACCCTTTTTCATATACCGCACTTAAGTAATTTATGCTCCAATGACTAATCACATCGCTAAATGGAAGTGTTTCCTTGCTTTCAGCCTTCAACATTTTAAACCTTGATATCATTGTAGCAAATTCCGCTCTCGTAATAGTATCTTCGGGTTTAAATTCTCCATCTGGATAGCCCTCTATTACGCCTTTATTTTGGGAGAACCCAATATAATTCACTGACCATAAATCTGAATTTACATCTGTTAATTTACAGTCATAAATGGTTTTCTCTTGGAATCCATCTGATAGTCTTGATATAATAGTTGCAGTTTCTGCCCTTGTAATATAACCTTCAGGTTGAAATGTGCCATTAAGATAGCCATTTATATATGGAAACTGTTCAGTTTCTAAAGTTAAAATTGATGCTAAACTGCCACTACTGTCTCTGTCAGTGTTGCTGGACGTTGTTGCAGGCTCTGGAGTTGTTATTATATATAGTGCTTGGTAAATTCCGTAATAATTTGGATGGTCAGCATTTACTGTTATTGTTACTTGGTAAGTTCCCGCTAAACTTGGTTTGTCAATAAGTCTACCTTGCATGTCACTATAGGAAACAGTGTAATCTACTCCCTCCATTAAATTGTCTTGTGTTATTGTAAAACTCCTTGATTGTGGGGAACCGTCATAATATAATGTATATTCACCAAAATGTACAATTAAAGGTTGTTTATCATCTACGACTAAATTAATAAATGTGATAGTGTATGTTTTATCCGCAGCAGAGTCTGCACTATGGATTGAAACTGTTGCAGGAGAATTAACACTTATTCCTACTCCTTCACCTGTAATAATTCCATCACCAATTTTAGTAGTACTAATATCTACAGTTTCAATATTTCTTGGGATCATTACAATATAGTTCGGTTCATCTGCACTAAAAGTAGGTGTAATAGCATATGTGTTCAACCCATTTTTAATGATTATGTCCGTTAAATTTGTAAGGGATTTTGTTAAATTAACTGTTCCATTCACAGTGATAATAGGATATTGCGTTGTGCCTAGCACATAGGTATCTTCATCTTTAATAATAGTTATTTTTGGAACAACAGTAATCAGTTGTTCTCCTGCCATTGCAGTTGGTTTAACAATAGGCTTAAAATCTATTGTTTCAAAATCACCGGTAAGAACTGATTGATTAGCAAATGATTTTGTTAATTTCAAGGTGCTTGTAGTTCCAATTTGTGTAACTATGGGTGAAAGCCCTATGTAATCATCTTCATCTATAGAAAATTCTGTATTGTTATATGATATGCTGTATTCTATTTCAGTTAATATAACATCTTTATCAAAAGATGCTTTAATTGGAACTGTAATTTTAGTGTCTGCCTCCAGAACAGGTTGGTCGGCGATGCTGAAAGCAGTAACCGTTGCGCTTATATCAAACATTTCAGTTTGCTCTAAAATAGGGTAATCATTAGTTGCAACTACCCAAGATGAATATTTATCGGGACTGGTAGCATTCTGCACGTCTACCCAGTTGTTTAAATCACTAACAAAGGCAGTTGATTTCATATATTCGTCTGTTACTTCTATGCCATCACTATCACTAGGCACATTTGTAACACTAGTGTCTAAATAATAATTATTTGTACCTGTATATAAATTACTTATTGGGTATGACCCAACTGATAAAGTGCCTGTATTATAGCAGTTGTTAATTTCTAAATCTACCATTTGTGATATATCTCCATTACAAATTCCACTTACGTTGGAACTTCCTTTTATACTTCCCTTGTTTAGTGAATTAGTAATTCGAGAAGGTATGCCTATATATACAGAAATGCCTGCTATGCCACCAACATTATCAGCCGTAACATCTAAATCTACATCACTTATACAATTTTCCACATCACTATATATAAGTGTACCAACTATTCCCCCAGCAGAAGAATATTCACCGTTTATATTTCCACTAACTGTAAGGTTTTTTATAACCGAAAGCAGAACTCCTCCAAACAGTCCCGCAGAATCATATTGACCGTCAATTCTAAGATCAGAAATAGTCTTACTGTTACCATCAAAAGTTAAACAAGTGGCACCACTTGATGATACGTAGGCTGCAATAGGTGTCCATGAGAATTCAGATAAATCAATATCATTCATTAATTTAACATTTAGAAATTCTCCTTGCGGTAGTATTCCATCTCCATGAATATCTTGATATGAGGCAATACAACCATTAATGTACTCAGAATAAGAATCACCGTCACATGCCTTTGCAAATGCCGCAAGTTCACGAGCAGTGCTAATTTTTAATATTCCACCATTATCAAAAGCACTTACCCAACCTGAAAGAGTGCTTAGTTGGTCATAAATGGCAGTATCATAATTTCCCTCATCTTGCCACGTTACCTCTCTATAAATTGCATACAGCACTACATCTTCATAGTATTTATCATCCTTCTCGTTTACAAATCTTACACCATTACCATCTAGTTGAGTATTCCAACAATCAAATATTTTTCCTTCGGGTGAAATAATATTTGCTGTTGGTACTTCAAATAAAAAATTTACACCAAGTTCTGCATAAATATTAGGCGGGGTATCCCCACCACCACCATTTAGATTAAACGAAATAGTCAATAGCGTAGTTGGTAAAAATAATGAATTATTGTCATATTGCCATTTGCATAAGCCTTGTACACTACTTTCATTTTCATTTAGTAACGTTAAAAATTCATTTGAACGTAATTCCAATTCTGTTTTTCCTGTAATACCTGTAATACCAATAGCACTTCCAGAAGTAACAGCTGGTGATGCATTATCCGTTCTCCAATAACAATTTTCTATATTTTCCTCTTCATTATAACCCGAAAATCCACCAACATAGGAAATTGTTGGCGCTGAAACAGCACCTGTAGAATAGCTGTTATAGATTTCACCATAAAAAGCAGCCCCTACAAACCCACCTACACCCAAATTGTAAGTACCTGTAACATCCACCTTCACGCTAGAACAACTATTTTGAATTTTTGCATAGTTAAGAATATGTCCACCAAATCCACCAACGTAATCACCACCTTCACTTACGATGATGCCTGTAGTGTAGCAGTTTTGTACTATACTATCCGTATTAATATTTCCTATAAGACCTCCAATAGTTGCATTTGCTTTTGATGAATAAATTTCCACCCCAACCCCAAGGCTTTTAACTGTAGCACTAACTACGCTTCCAAACAAGCCTAAACACTCAGTGCTGCTATCAGGGTTAGATGCTGTTCCCATTTTAACACCTGAGATTTTTTTATTATTACCATTAAAAGTGCCCTCAAAACTTTCTGCCTCAAAACTTTTTTTCCAAAATCCAATAGGCACCCAAAAATGTTCAGATAAATCCAGATTATCATTAAGTTTAATAGTTTTACCAAAAAAATCATTGCCGTTGTTTACCGCACAGGAAAATGCTGCTAGATCTCCATTATCATAAATCATGTATGGATTAGTTGCACTACCATCATGTAACTCATTATTTATTTGATCTGATAACCAATTCGAATCGTAATTGCCTGGATCTGACCAACTGCCCTCCGTATTTTCTGCTGCAAAAATCTGCAGGGGCATCATTCCAACTAATAATACTACTACCAATAAAACTGCAATATGTCTTTTAAAAATCATAAATTCTCTCCTTTGTGTTTAAATATTTTCATCACTACCATACCTTCCGCATTAAAAACATTATCATTCTGAGTATAAATATAACTAAAACAACCATTTTCATAACTTCAATTACTATTCTTTCATGTTATTTCTATTATAAAAAACTCACCCTGAATGAACCCTAAATAGAAAGTGCCCTACAGGAATGATCATTCCTATAGGGCACTCTATTCAAAGCTTATATATCAACATGTTTGTCGTTTATTGTCGAATTTTACAAATTTGTATGAAACATAATTTTATTTATTTTTATTAAAACCTTTCTCTGCAATTTCCCATATTTTCTCAATTTCAACTGCTCTAGGATACGCCCAAGCATATCCATTCCCTTCCATATATCCTAATTTATTCAGTTTTTCAAAAATATGAAAATCTTCATCTTTATTTATATTATTACCATTAATCATTTCTTCCATTTGGTATACATCACAGCTAAATGTATCCTTCACAATCCTGTAATTACCACGACGGCCGTCTAATATCTCCGTTAAACCTGCTTCTGCTAATCTTTTACGCAATAAATAAGTTGTTGCATGAAAATTTGTTTGGGATTTTTGACGGTCAAACTCAGGCCATATTGCATCGGCTATCTTTTCCCAATCAACTGGCACTCCCCTTTTGTGGACTAAAAAAGCCAATAGTTCTTTAGCCTTAGAATTTTTCCATGTGAGTGCAACACCATTTACAAATATTTCAAAGTCACCAAAACATTGAATAAAAGGCTTTTCAGGTAGCATAACTTTACTTTTACTTTTTAATAAACGTTTTAATGTTTTAGACAATCTATCTTCTGTCAAGGGCTTCATAATATAATCCATAGCATATAGTTCAAAGGCCTCCACCGCATATTGATTAAAAGCAGTAACGAAAATAATATCTATATTTTCATTAATGGCTAATATCTGCTCTGATAATTGAATCCCATTTAAACCCGGCATTTCAATATCTAGGAAAACTGCATCAAGCGGTTGCTCTTTTAAATAGGATAACAACTGCTCTGATGTCTCGAACAGACCACATAGCTCTAGTCCATCCATTCCCAAAACTATTCTCTCAAATCTCTCAAGCACATGCTTTTCATCATCTACAGCTGCAATCTTTATCATAATTTTTTCTCCCATCTTGTATAACTAGTCTAACACAGGTGTAACGCTTCACCTCACTGCTAATTTCAAGCCCTCTGCCATATAGTCTAAGTAACCTATTATGAATGTTAAGAAGACCCACCCCGCAATCTTTTCTATCTGCTTTTAAAAGCATTGAAAGCTTTTCACTATCAATACCTCCACCATCATCTTGAATTTCAATACAAATACCTTCATCTAATTGCCTCATTCTTACCCAAACTGTTCCACCATCTATTTTTTTAGAAATACCATGCCTCACAGCATTTTCTACTAATGGTTGGAGTACAAGAATAGGTATTTGGTAATCTAATGGTATTTTAATTTCTTTTACTATCTGTATCTTTTGGCCAAAACGTGCCTGTTCAATATTGAAATAAGTATCAACAAATTCCAGTTCTTTTTCAATAGTAATCATTTTGTCTAAGTTATTAAACTCCAAACTTCCCTGCAAATAGATTGCTAAATCTATAATTAGTTTTCCAGCTTCTTTACCATCCTTTTCACAAATGTTAGCAATAGCATTCAAGGCATTGTATAAAAAATGTGGCTTAATCTGTGCTTGTAAAAATGACATTTCAGTTGACATTATCTTATCTTTAAGTCTGTCTGCCTCTACTAAATTTTCATTAAATAGGACAAGCTTTTTATGAGTATCTGCCTGTTTTTTTGCTTGAACATAAGACATTGCAATAATAATAACTAAATTTCCATACAAAAACATATTGGTTAGATTAATACCCCCAATTCTTTTATAGTGAAATATATCTTGAATAATCGTCAAAATAAAAATGCAAATGCAAATAAGCATTAGTAGCGCATTGTCCCTTTTATTAATAACCGCTTTTACAAGTATAATAAATATATAAATCATATGTAACAAAACTAACATATATAAATAAATTGAGAATGATGACATAACCTCAGTATCAATAAGTAGTAGCAAATTAATAAATATAGTAGGCAGCAAAACTAGCATTAAAAAAATTTTTTTATAGTCCAAAGGATAAATGCTAATCATAAATAAGATTATAATTGGCATCAAATTAAACCCTGTAAAATAATTTATATAAACCCTAGTAACATATGTCACTTGAGGAAATAAAATCTCTATAGGCGCTTCGCCCCAAATTAATGATCGTAATACTGTAATAAAACAAAGCATGCTAAAAAACAAAGCTGTCTTATTTTTTTTTTGTAAAAGAAAGAGTATAAAATAATAAACCCCAAATATAAAAACACTTCCAATAAATAATAGTTGAAGTGCTAGCAAACTAAGTTTTTGTTGTTCTAATACCTGTTTTGATCCAAACAATGGACCTTCACGAAGTCCACCTTTGGCATACTTCAAATTAGCTACTTGAAAAATGATCTCCAAATCTTTCTTATCATTTGGCAATTCTATAATGATTGACCTTTCTTCGTCTTTGAAATTAGAAAGTTCATCAGATACTTCTCCAACTTCCTCCATAAGTTTTCCATTAACATAGAGCCTATATGCAGTTGCAACATTTTTGATATGAAGAGCGGGATCCTTAAGCGTTGACGGATAAGTTAATCGTAAGCGATAAGTAGCAAAACCACGCTCTGGATAACCTTTTATTCCTATTGATTTTTCATCCCAAGTGCTTGGTACTTCCATGAGAGAATCCATTTGTGGTGGATTCTCAACAACGAAATCTTCAGTTGTCAATAGTCTATCCCAATAGAATTCCCAATAGCCATTTAGTAACACTAATTCATTTTGTGTAAAATTAACGTTGGATAAATCAACCCTGCCATTATTAACGGATTTTGAAACTGGTGTGAGCATTGTTCTAATAGCAATAAGCATAAATACCATTATTATTATAATTAGTATTATTCGCCGGTTAATTCTAATGTTTTTCATGCTTTTTGCACCTCTTCGTAAATAATCCTATTTTCATTTTAACTTTGTAAATATTAAAGAATATTTTACCTTCTAAATTTATATTCGAATACTAACATTTTTAACCTCACTGGTCAATAAAAAGATAATTATCTTAACTTTGCAATACGTGATTCAAAACCAACTGCTTAAGTAACTCCTAATATGAATGAGCCAAGAAAACAAAAAATATCTAATGGAAGATATAGACATAGTGTTATTTAGATTTAATGAAAAATAAAATGGGGGCTTAGCCCCCAATGTCATTAAGTTAACCAACTTGTTACAAATAGAAGTATAGTCAATTGAAA
>JBGUET010000060.1:0-9593 GCA_041821225.1 Sedimentibacter sp. | reverse complement strand
AAATCTATTGAAATAAATGGGTTTGGGGATTTTTGTTTAATTTTATTTCTTTACACCTTTTGTATCAGGTCTGCGTTTTTCATTATCACTTTCATGCACACCTATTATTTGTCCGTTTATAATACCCACATCTGCATTAGATTTAGGCTCTATCTTCCTTAAGTCAGCATTGCTTTTTTCTCTGTCTTTCATTCTATTCTTATTGTTATTCATAATTCAAAGTCCTTTCTTTTTATTATTTATTCTAGAGTTAGTATCTATATAAAGTAAGCAAATTATTCTTATAAAATTAGCTTTTGCATTGTTGAAAATGTATGATTTTGGAGTATAATGAATATAGAGTAATTTAAAATTAAAATATATTTAATAGGGAAATGGGGTCAATAAATGCAATTTGAAACTGAAAGATTGATATTGCGTCATTGGGCAACGAGTGATGCAGACAGTTTATATGAATATGCAAAGGATCCATTGGTAGGTCCTAGCGCTGGATGGCCTGTTCACACAAATGTTGAAAATAGTCGTACAATAATTAAAGATGTGCTTTCGGCAGATGAAACATATGCAGTGTGCCTAAAAGAGAATAATAAAGCTATTGGTAGTATTGGTTTGCTCATAGGTAAAAAAAGTAACATTGATATTACTAAGGATGAGGCTGAAATTGGCTATTGGATAGGCGTGCCATTTTGGGGTCAGGGACTCATACCAGAGGCAGTTAAAGAAATTATGAGATATGCTTTTGATGATTTAGGATTGAAAGGGTTGTGGTGTGGCTATTTTGATGGAAATGACAAATCCAGAAGAGTTCAAGAAAAGTGTGGATTTCAGTATCAGTTTACGAAAAAAGATATTGAATGGCCATTAATGAATGACATTCGCACAGAACATTTTACTAGTATAACTAGGCTACAATGGAGTGTTAAGAATAATTAAAACTATTTTAATAAAGAAGAATAACGAGGAGGAAATATTTATGAAAAAATTAGGATTAGTAGGTGGTATGGGTCCAGAATCAACCATTCCATATTATCATGACATTGTATATGGTGTGCAAGAAAAAATTGGATGTTTTCCTAGTTTGACTATTGAAAGTGTAAATGTATTTGATGTTTTGAAAATTTGCAATGAGGAACGATACAGTGATTTGGTTGAATTTCTTATGCAAGCTATAAATAATTTAATAGCCGCTGGTGCTGATTTCGCGGCCTTGTCTGCTAACACACCTCATATTGTATTTGATGAACTTAAAGAGCGTTCTATAATCCCACTCGTCAGTATTGTTGAAACAACTTGTGATGAAGCCGTAAAGCAAAATTTGAAAAAGGTAGGCTTGATTGGTACGATTTTTACCATGACGGGGGAATTTTTCAAGAAACCATTTTACGAAAATAATATTGAAATTGTCATTCCCACACAGGAAGAGATGGCGTTTATGAATGAAAAAATTTACACTGAACTTGAACTGGGAATTATAAAAGAGGATACATTAGCAGCTTTTCAAGCTATTATTCAACGTATGAAAATCGAGAATAATATTCAAGCAATTATACTGGGATGTACAGAGTTACCTCTTTTATTAAATGATAAAATCAGCCCTGTTCCTTGTTTGGATACAATGAAAATTCATATTCAAACCTTAATTAATATGATAGTAAATGATTAAATAAATTGCTTTATGCATTTTTGTAAAAATTTGATTTCAGATAGAATTTACTATGGAATTAAGCTGAATAAAGTGATAATCAAGTTGTGTAGGGTACGCAAAATGCGCACCCTACAATTTTATTCCATTCATAGATTTTATATATGTTTTAAAAACATGCTGAAATTTATTTTTGCTTATTGGAATTCTATTGCCTGATTCTAGCAGTATTTCCTTATTGATTTTATCTATTTTCTTGATATTAAAAAGGTTGACGATATATCCTCTTGCACAATTAATAAAGTAATCTTCAGTTAATTGCTTTTTTATCATTTTATTGGACTGAAATATTTCCTCTGCCTCGCCGTTTCTTAAAAAGAGTTTTCTTTTTTTGTTAGCACTATGGAAATAATCTATATCTTCGTAAGGAACTAAACGAATTGTTTTTTTGTTGTTAATTTTATAAATTCCATGTGGGCAATTAAGCTTGCTACTATAGAAAAATAATTCATTTAATTTTTCATTGTCTAGAGGAAATTCTAGAGGTTTTGATATCATTTCTGAAATATTTTTATCATAATCAATAGAAATTTTCTTTATATACATAAATTTATCATTGCTTTTAATTATTACTACATTAT
Source organism: Sedimentibacter sp. (assembly GCA_041821225.1). Taxonomy (GTDB): domain Bacteria; phylum Bacillota; class Clostridia; order Tissierellales; family Sedimentibacteraceae; genus Sedimentibacter. Next base: position 7,310 of record JBGUET010000060.1, on the reverse strand, counting down.
ATCCGTTTTCTTTCAGAAAGAAGGTATCAAATAAAACATCGTAATTTTTTATATATTCAATGTTGGCTTTAACTTTTGCTTGTTTAAAATAATTTTTTATTGGTTCTGTTAGTATGGCTTTTTCTTTGGGGTCGACTAATATTCCTATATTTAGCATTTGATTTACCTCTTATTACTATTTAAACATTTTAAGTATATATATTGAAAGTTTAGCAGAAAATGCTTATCTTTATTTCCCAATCAATAATTATATTTTATTGGGTGTTTTATTTTTGAAAAAGTAACTCGCGTTCAATATTAATATGTTTGATATGGAATTTGTAGTTGCAAAATTTATACTTATTCATTAAACATCTCGCTTATGTGGAAATAATATAAGGACATACCCTAGTATATTCACAAGTGTAATTTGTGTTACTAGTATGTACAAATGATTCTATATTTTTAGCATAGAATCTAAAAAGGTGACATGTGGGGACGGCATATTGTACAGCGAGATATATAATATAAATAGATAACTTAAAGGAATACTATTATAATTAAAGTATTCTTTTTTTGTTTAAAACATTTTATATTTTGTAAATTATAGTATAATGCAAGTAATTGGAATGTTTTATAATGAAGTATAGAATTTTAAAGTTGACAAAAATTTCAGTCTCAAAAGACGTATTAATATCACGGGGGTAATATGAATTATCAATTTATTAAAAACAAAAAAATAATCACATTAATTGAAATCGCTGTTGTTGCTTTATTATCATATGGGGTTGTTATTGTAGCACCCATATTGTTAGGAAATATTTCAAGTGGAATCGTCAAAATGGCTGTTACACCATTGTTTTATGTGCTTCTTGCAGGAATCCCTTTGGTGGCAGGTAAAATTACAAAAAACCCTGTTGGGCCATTGATCTTTAAAAGAGAAAGTTTGTTGCAACAATTTTTGGCGGGTTTATTGGTTTTTGCTGGAACTGCAGTTTTATTGACATTAGCTGTGGTCATTCTTGGTGAGAAAAAATATATTTTAATTGGCCCAAAGGCAAACAACTTGACAACAATAATATACAACATATTTTTCTTCATATTGTTTGTAGGCATGGGAGAAGAAATTTTGTTCAGGGGATATTTTATGGAGCGAATTAAATCTGTTAGCGGCTCAAAAGTATGGTCAGTAATTATAACTTCAGCTGTATTTGGTTTCTGGCATTTTCCAGGAGGGCATGCTTATATTCAAGTTTTATTGACTACAGCCTTAGGCGCTTTCTATGGGATTTCATTATACAAGGTTAAAAACTGTTCTGTTTTGTCACTGGGTATAGCGCATGGCCTTTACAACACTTATATATTAATATTGAGCCTTTTGTTACTATAACGTTCGGACAGCCGACCGTTTCATCTGTCTTGCTATTTAAACGATTATACATTGACATTTAATGGAAAAAACAATACAATATTTATAAGATTATTTTATCTTTTCAAATTACTATGATAGTAAAAGTGCGGTGCTTTTAATATGCCGTGGTCAGCAAGGCAGAAAAGTATTAATAAAGCTAAGGAAGACGGAAATGTCGATGGGGTTGAAAACAAGACAGATGAAACGTCCCTGTGTCTTTGATGAAACTTTTTGTGTCTTCCTGTATCTTGAAAAAGGAGAGTTGATATAAATGAATCACTTAATGGGTGATAAGGATTTAATCGCTATTAAAACTAATAAAATAAAAACTAATAAAATAAAAACTAATACACAGTATTTTTCTCAGGCACTTAAGGGGCTGATTGGGAAAATACCTCAATACCCAGTCACCATTGTTGAGGCGGCATCCGGTTATGGTAAAACCACCTGCATACGTCACTTTTTCACATCACTCGCTGATGCAGATGTTCGGTGGGTTAGCTTCAGTACTAATGAAACAGCTGAAAAAGCATGGGGGAGATGCTGTAATTGCATAAGAAAGATAGATTCAGATGTTGGTAATCGACTTTTTTCCCTAGGACTGCCAAGCTCTCATAATACAGATGAAATCTGTCAGCTTTTATATGAATTTTCTTGTGATGAAGATACCTACTTAATATTTGACAACTTCCAGCATATTCAAAAATATTTTACAAAAGAAATATGGGAAGCTTTTCTTTTTAACAACTCAAAATTACTGCACATAATAGTTTTAACTCATATTATAAATAAAGAATCGGAATTTTTAACCCAATCTGCAAAATGTCTTTATATCTCTAGTGATGACCTAAAACTTAACAAAATGGATATAAATCAATATTTCAAAAAAGCGGGATTGATTTTAGAAAGTGACGAAATTACATTTTTATATGAATATTCGGAAGGATGGATTGCACCACTTTACCTACAGCTGCTTTATTTTTGGAAAAATGGTCACTTTCAAGAGAATGCAACCATTAACACAATGATTGAAAAAGCCGTTTTAGAGTTTATTGGGCAAAATCAAAAGCAAACACTTATTTCCCTATCTTTTTTTGACAGTTTTACAGAAGAACAAGTGGCTTTTATAAGCCAAAATAATCAGTACAAAAGTTTTGAAAAAATTCCATTTTTGTCTTTTGATAAGAGAAAACTTAGCTATACATTTCACACGATTTTGCGTGAAGTTCTACAGATGGAGTTTTCCAAGCTCCCAAAGGAAGAGCAAATAAATATCATATCTTTATCAGCTCAATGGTATGTAAAAATAAACAATAAACCTAATGCTATTCTTATGTACTGTGAAATTGGCCAGTACCGAAATGCAATTTCAGTGATAGATGAATCCTCTGTTTTTGACCATATATCATTACTTCAGTCAAAGGAAGAATATCTTGATTTACTTCGCAAAATTACTTTTACATATATAGATGACTCTATTATTCTGTTCCCATCTGCATATATTTTGATAGCGTTTGAATTCTTTACTCAGTGCTGCTATGAAGAGTATGGCAGGATATGCCAAACATTTCATAGTGTTTTAGAAAGTGGGTTTATAGAAGAACAAAAAAGAGATAAAATTGAAGGTGAACTTGCATTAATAGAATCCTTTAGCGTATATAATAATATTTCACAAATGGGTCTTTATCAACAAAAAGCATTTAACCTTCTAGACGGGAAATGTAGTTCTATTACCCCGCGTGATCCATGGACATTTGGAAACCCAAGTATTGTTTCATTGTATTGGAGTGAAATAGGAGAGATTGATACTCATATTAGCAATATGAATACATTTATTCCTCTTTATTCAGCAGTTGTAAAGGGACACGGCACAGGTGCAGATGTGATTTTTAATGCTGAGATTGCGCTACTTCGTGGTGATGATGTTCTTGCAGAAAGTTTATGCTATAAAGGTATTTTCTTATCTAAAAGCGCAAATCAGGAAAGCCTTTATCTTTCAGCGGTATTTGTACTTCTTCGTGTAGCTATGATTCGTGGTGACAAGGAAATGTACGAGCTCTGTACGGAATACTTAATTGAGAGCGAAAAATCGAGAGCGGTTCATTACGAATTAAGCGAAATTACTTTGATTCTTTGTCACGCGAGACTGCAATTTAATTCTCAAAAGCAGCAAGGTATTTCTGCCCAAGATTTAGTTGAAAGAATTTTGCCAATGACTGAAACTTTTGGCTTTTGTCTTCGGGGTAGGGAGCTTTTATTACAAGGGAAATTTATACAGCTACAAATCCTTTTTGAAGAAGCAATGGGCTTGTCTGAAGGACTGAATAGTCAACTTACAAAACTTTATTTTACCATTTATATGGCCATTGCAAAGTTACAGGGCAAGAATTTGGATATGGCTACACATTATCTGTCAGAAGCACTGGACATGGCTTTACCCGATGGCATTATTTTACCATTTGCAGAAAACTATGATTTGCTGAAAGAATTGCTAAATGAAAACAATGATATGGTACCTCAGTGTATAATGGATATTTGTAGCAAATATAAAAAGGGGTTGCAAACTTTAAGGAAAACTTTGTACGCAGACGAGATTTTCAAAGAATTAACCACTATGGAGTACGAGGTATATAAACTGGCTGCAGAAAAAAAGAAAAATAAAGAAATTGCAAAAGAACTGTTTATATCTGAAAACACAGTAAAAACCCACCTTGCTCACATTTATTCAAAGCTTGGGGTAAAATCAAAAACAGAATTATAAATATACAACCCAAAAAGAAGTATGTCCTATATTAAAGGAGATACTTCTTTTTTTATAGAAAAACATCTCCAAAAAACAAAAATACTATTTTTTCCCAAATATCACCCGTAAATGGGTGATGTGCAAACTGAAAATAGCTATATACTTATATACAAATAAAGGAGGTTTTGTTATGAATTACATACAAAGCGTCTCTCCACTTCCAAATTATTGCTTGGAAGTGGAGATGGAAAATGGTAGTTCAGCAACCGTGGATTTTAAGCCAAGACTTAATTCTGCAAGATACATGGTGTTAAAAGATGAAGAAATATTCAAAAATGTAAGCACTGATGGGAATTATGTTATATGGCAAAACGGACTTGTGAAAATTACAGCAAAAGAAATAGTGGGGGTGCTTTTGGCTGGAGAGTAATAATGAAATAGATTGTATTGAACTAACAAAAACAAATAAGGAGAGTAGTAAAATGAATAATACACTTAAAAAAAGCTTAGCTATTTTATTGGCAATTACTATGGTATTAAGCATGACAACAATAGCGTTAGCAGAAGAACAAGTTTTCCCTGAAATTAATTCTGTGGAAAAAAGAATCTATGCAAATGGTGTTCCTATTACCATAGAGGCAGGTCCCACAACAGGAACTTCCATTAAGTATGGGAATAATTCATATCTTGATTTAGATGATAGTGATGGAGAACTATTTGAAGCCGATCTATCAGAGTATAGCATCTATGGCGGTTCAAAAGATGAGTCAGGTCTGAATACGAATATCACCATGACAGGTGGTGAAGTTTATGCTATTTATGGCAGTTCAAAAGATATGTCAGTTTCCAGTACAAATATCACAATGGCAGGTGGTGAAGTTACTAATATTTATGGCGGTGGTGGTGCTTCTAGCGGAGATATTTGTGCATCAGTAGAAAATAATACTGCAGTAACTGTAAATGGTGGCAAAGTGTGGTATGTCTACGGTGGTGGTAATTATAGCAGTGTAAGTGGTGACGCTGTTGTTACAGTGAATGGTGGTACAGTGGGTTTTCTCTATGGTGGTGGTGATAAAGCTTTAGTAAGTGGGGATGCCTATGTCACAGTAAATGCTGGCACAGTGGATATTCTCTATGGTGGCGGATCTGAAGGTTTAGTAAGTGGTAATACCTTTGTTTCAATAAGCGGTGGTACAATAGGTCAAGTCTACGGTGGTGGAAGAGTTGGTAGTGTTGGTGGTAACACATCTATAGAAATAAGTGGGACCGCTAGTATTACACAAGACGGTGACACGAATGGATTTAAAGGTTATGTTTATGGTGGTAGTGAAAATAGTGAAAGTACTGTAAAAGGCAATGTATCTATAAAAGTAAATGGAGGTGAAGTGTATAAAATCTTAGGTGGCGGTTCTCATGGTACTGTAATTGGTGATGTCAAGGTGGAGATAATTAGCGGTGCAGTGGATTATGTTTACGGTGGCGGACGCTTTAGTGATGCAACAGTAAATAATACTTCAGTCCTAGTAAGTGGTGGTACAGTGTGGGCTGTTTACGGTGGTGGCAATGAAGGTAATGTAAGCTATGATACTTCTGTGGATATAAGCGGTGGTACTATTCAAAATATCTATGGTGGTGGTTACGGTGATACAACATATGATACTCGTGGTATTGTAGGCGGCAACACCTTTGTCACAGTTAGCGAAGGTGTTGTGAATGGGAGTATCTATGGTGGTGGTCTCATAGGCACTGTAATTGGTGATACCTCAGTTACTGTAAGCGGTGGAACATTTGATATAGACAGTTACAATTGTGGATATATATATGGTGGAGGGGATAACGGCAGTGTAAGTGGTAATACCTTTGTCTTAATAAGTGATGGGATAGTAAGAAATGTCTACGGTGGTGGTCTCATAGGGGATGTAAGTGGTGATACTTCAGTTATTGTAAGCGGTGGCACAATGAGTAAAATATATGGTGGTGGTAGTGACGGCAATGTAAGCGGTAATACCTCTGTAACAATAAGTGCTGGTACAATACCTGATAATATGGTTTTTGGAGGAGGATATGGTACAACGGCTTTAACAGGAAATAAAAACGGATATGTTGCCATTGCAGGCAAAGCAGATGTTGATAGCTTTACTAATCTTATTAATTTGACAAATGACGGTTGGGTTTTAATAGGCAGTCCTACAATACCTGTAAATCAAACAATGACCATCGATGATGGTAAAACTCTAACTATTAATGAAGATGCTATTTTAACTAATAATGGAACACTTTCTTTAGCTGGAACACTTTCTGGAGAGGGGACACTTGCTGGAAATGGTGTTTTTAAGAAATCACTTCATGTAGGAGATACCATAACTGTAAATGATATGACATATACAGGAGAAAATCTTACCCCTATAATCAATACCGAAACTATTATGGGTAAGGAGTTTGTATATGATACAACAGGATATGCAAAGACATACAATAAGATAAACGATGGAAATTGGGAAGCAGTTACTGATGTTAAAGAAATTGGAGAATATGAAATTTCGATTACTAATGGTTCTATAGTTTTTTATGCAGATTTTGATGTAATAGGGGTGGTGTTTAGTAATGTAAACACAGCTTTAACAATAAAACAAAGTCCAATTTATGGGGACAATTGGAATGATATTTTAAACATTGATGCAAGTAAATTTTCTGCCCAACTAAATAGTCAAGATGTTGTGGGAACATATACCTTGTTAGTAGATGATACTTCTTTTGATGGTGATTCTATACCAAATCAAGGAATACATTCTTATAAAGCTGTTTTTACTTCAGCAGACTCTGTATTCAAAGATGTAGAAGTTGTGAGCGGCAGCATAGAAGTTGCTAAAAAAGAAGTTTCTATCAGTTGGGGAAATCAAGATTTCATTTATAATGGTAGTGAACAAAAGCCAACGGCCACTATTACAAATAAAATTGGAATAGATGATGTATCAATTGCAGTTACAGGTGGAATGAAGGATGTTGGAACAAATTACACAGCAACGGCAACATTAACTGGAGAAAAGGCAGATAATTACGAGTTGCCAACTGAAACAGAGGTTAATTATAACATTGTAGCTGCAAATGTAACAGGAAATGTAACTATTTCAAATACTGATGCAAACACAAATAAAAAACCGGATAGCGGAGATACAG
>JBGUET010000059.1:0-9822 GCA_041821225.1 Sedimentibacter sp. | reverse complement strand
GATAATTCTTATAGGATTCTTTGAATTTTTCACTGATGATTTTTTTCCGACACACTTCACATATGTGTTCGTTGTTTTCTTCTCCTAATTTCGAATCAATAAATTTAATGGCTTGTTTTGTTGTATAGTATTTTCCGCATTTTGTACACTTGACCATGTTGAATTCCTTGTTCCAAATGGTTCTTACTCCATTTTCATCCTTCATACTTATTGATTTTGTGGGGCAAACTTCAGCACAAGCACCGCATCCAATGCAATCTTTGGAAGAATCATCATAAGGAGTGGACACTTTTTTAGAGGTTCCTCTATTAACAAAAGAAATTGCAGATGTTCCCATTTTCTCACAGGCTTTTACGCAAAGACCACACAATATACAATTTTCTTTATCATTTATATTAACGTATCTTTCAGGTGCCGTAACTTCATATTCCTTAGCTAAATTCTTTATATATTCGTTGTTTGGAGTTTTCATTAAGAGAAGTAAAATTATGTCTTTTCTCATCTTTTTTATTTTTTCAGAGTTAGTAGTAACTTCCAATCCATCCTTGATTGGATATACGCATGAGGAAACAACTTTTGTTCTGTTTCCTTCCTTTACTTCCACTATGCAAAGTCTGCAGCGTGCTTGACCTTCAAAGCCCATTTTGTGGCACAGATTAGGAATTTCCACATTGTTTCTCTTAGCTAACTCCAATAATGTTTCACCGGCAATAGCTTCATAAAAATCATCATTAATTTTAACCTTCAATGTTAGCACCTCCTATTTTAACTGCTCCAGTAGGACAAACACTATAACAAGTACCACATTTAATGCATTTATTGGCATCTAATACATGAGGTTCTTTTTTATTTCCTGAAATAGCTTGAACTGGACACTTAGTTGCGCAAAGACCGCAGCCTACGCATATATCCTTATCAATAGAATAAGAAGTAAGGGCTTTGCATACACCAGCAGTACATTTTTTGTTAACAATATGGTCAATATATTCATCTCTAAAATATTTTAAGGTAGTCATTACTGGATTAGGTGCAGTTTTTCCTAAACCACAAAGAGATGCTTCTTTTATAGTTTCGCTTATTTGCTCAAGCAAATCTAAATCTTCGATTTTTCCTTTGCCAAGGGTAATATTGTTAAGAATTTTCAACATTATGCTTATACCCTCTCTGCATGTTGTGCATTTCCCACAGGATTCCTCTGATAAAAATTCCATGTAATATCTTGCAAGTTCTACCATGCAAGTGGTATCATCCATTACTATTACACCTCCAGAACCCATCATTGAACCTATGCTGCTTAAAGAATCAAAATCAAGTGAAATATCAAGATGCTCCTTAGGAATGCAGCCACCTGAAGGACCTCCTGTTTGAACAGCCTTGAAAGGTCTGTCCTTAATTATACCTCCTCCAATATTGAAAACAAGCTCTCTAAGGGTTGTACCCATTGGGATTTCCACCAAACCTGTATTTTTTACCTTTCCAACCAACGAAAATACCTTTGTACCAGAATTTTTTTCTATACCTATTCCTTTAAACCAATTTGCACCATTTAAAATAATTGGTGGTATATTTGCCCAAGTTTCTACATTGTTCAAAATAGTTGGTTTTTCCCAGAGACCTTTTTCTACGCTTCTAATATATTTTGCTCTTGGTTCTCCTACATTTCCTTCTATGGAAGCCATCAATGCACTTGACTCCCCACAAACAAATGCGCCACCGCCCCTAACTATTTCTAAATCAAAATCAAAATTGCTGTTAAGTATATTTTTGCCTAAAAATCCGTGAGCACGGGCACTATCTATTGCAACTTGCATATTTTTTCTTGCAAGTTGATATTCATCTCTAATATAAAGGAAACCTTTGTGGGAACTTATAGCATATGCACATATTATCATTCCTTCAATAACAGTATTAGGGTCACCTTCCATAATGCTTCTGTCCATAAATGCTCCAGGGTCACCTTCATCGCCGTTACAAACAACGTATTTTGTATCGCTTTTTATATTAAAGCAAGTTCTCCATTTGCTACCAGTAAGAAATCCTGCTCCACCTCTTCCTCTAAGGCCTGATTCCTCAATTTCTGTAATAACACTGTCAGGTGTCATTTTTGCCAGGACTTTTTCAATTGCTTTGTATCCGTCTCTTTCCTTGTAATCTTCAATAATTGTAGGGTCGATTTCTCCGATGTTTCTTAATGCAATTTTATTTTGATGCTTGTAAAAAGAAGCGTCTTTGTGAGATACTATTCTTTTTTTGTCATTGGTATCAAAGTAGAGAAGCCTATTGATAATTTCTCCCTTCAATATTGTTTTTTCAACAATTTCATCTACATCACTTTCCTTAACCTTGAAATATGAAATTTCATCAGGCAAGATTTTAACAACAGGGCCCTTTTCACAAAGTCCATTGCATCCTGTAGATTTAACTTGTGGCGTAACTTCTATTTGGGTGTTTTCTAATTTATCTAAAAACTTTGTATAGACATCATAGCTGTTGTTAGCCAGACAGCCTGTTCCACAGCACACTAATATTTTTCGATTTTTAGTTTTGTTTTTCAATTTCCGCTGCCTCCCTGTACTGGTTTATTACTGCCTCAACTTTATTTTTTGTCATTTGTCCATAATACTTATCATTTACAACCATTACAGGAGCTAGTGCACAAGCACCAAGACAGTTTACAATTTCAATAGAAAACAATCCATCACCAGTTGTTTCTCCAGGACTGATTTTTAACTGAGCAGCAACTTCTTCCATTAATGCATTTGAACCTCTAATATGGCAGGCAGTGCCGTTGCATACTTTTATTACATATTTACCCTTTGGCTTAAGACTCAATGATTTATAAAATGTTGCCATACTATATATTTCACTTACTGGAAGGCTTAGATATTCTGCAATGTAATTCATGATTTCTCTTGGAATAAAACCGTACATTTTCTGAATATCCTGAAGAATAGCTAGAGTGAATCTTTTTTCTTTTGGATATTTTTTCAAAATTTCAATTGATTCAGTATAGTCAATAGAAGAATTAACTTTCACACGATCACCTTCATTCAAAATTCAGAACATCCATTAATGGATGTTCTGTTTTATTTTTTGCTATTAGCTGATTCTATACTTTGTAACAGTGTTTTTATAAATCAAGTTCTTTGCGTTTTTCTTCTGTTGGAACACCGTATTTATCCCAACCTCTTAGGGAGTAGTATTCATCCAGCATTACTTCTAATTCGGTAACTTTACCTTTTGAAGGGCCACTTGTTACAGGTTCATTAAGAAGTCTTGGAGGAAGATAATCATCTTCTCTTGTTAATCCTGCTTCTAAGTTAAAGATTTTTTCAAGATTCCAAATTCTTTCTCCTGCCTGTAATATTTCTTCGTCGGTCATGTCAATACCTGAGGTGCCTCTAAGAAGGTTTGCTATTTCTGGAAGACCAATGGCAAATGTAGTGAACAGACAAATGTCTGACGAATCTACAACTGCTGTTAAATCCTGGAACAATTTTACCAAACCTGCTTTACCTTCTGTTGTTAAAGGGTCAGTCTTAATAGGAATTCCTAGAACTTCTGTAGATGTAACATACCCTCTTACATGGCAACCGCCGCGGTTACTTGTAGCATAGGAAAGCCCCATACCTTGAATTGCTCTTCCATCATAGGCTGGCATTTCTTGCTTTTTAACTGTCATAGAAAATTCAGGATGACCATATTTTTCTGCCATTCTGTACGAACCAAGAGCTAGGTCATTACCAAATCCTTCTCTTAATCCAGTTCTTTCTGTCCATTTTAAAATGCATTCTGCATCACCAAATTCAATAGATTCTCCGCCTAAATCTTCTTTTGTTAAATAACCATTTTCGAATAATTCCATAGCACAAGCAATAGTTGCTCCCATGGTTATAGGATCCATACCCAACATATTACATACATGATTAGCTTTGTCTATTTCGTTAATGTCATTTATACCGCAAGATGCACCATAAGACCATCCAGCTTCATATTCTGGACCTGCTACAATACCCTTGTACTTTCCGTCTGGAATTTTTACAACTCTTCCGCAACCTATTGGACAAGCGAAACAAGCCTTGTTTTTAACTAAGTAATTTTCTGTTAAAAATTCACCGCCGATTTTATCTGCATCATCAAATCTTGAAGACTGCCAGTTGTTTGTTGGAAGTGCATGCATTTCATTTAAAATGTTCATAAGAACTTCAGTTCCGTATGTTTGAAGACCGCCACCTGTTCCGGTAACTCCATTTGCCAGAACTTTTTCTCTTATTACCTGAGCTGCTTTATTAAATTGCAAGGCATTAGCAACACCAATACCATTACTTCCTCTTACAACTACTGCCTTTAAGTTTTTGCTTCCCATTACAGCACCAAGTCCTGATCTTCCAGCAGCTCTGTCTCTGTCATTCATAACAGCTGCAAAAAGAACTAGATTTTCTCCGGCTGGACCAATGCATGCAATTTTTGCATCTTCTTCATTTTCTGAAAGGAGCATATCAGTTGTTTCATTTACATTTTTGCCCCAAATATGTGAAGCGTCTTTTAACTCTACTAAGTCATCGCTTATGTGCAAGTAAACAGGGGTTTTAGATTTTCCTTCAAATATTATTCCATCATAGCCTGCAAATTTAAGTTCGGGTCCAAAATGGCCACCTGAATTTGATGCACCTATAGTTCCTGTTAAAGGTGCTTTAGCAATAACATTGAATCTTCCAGCACATGTTGCATATGTTCCAGTAACTGGACCAGTCATGAATATAAGCTTGTTTTCAGGACTCAAAGCATCGATTTTAGGATCTATTTCTTCACATAAATATTTTGAACCAAGTCCTCTTCCACCAAAATACTGTTTTGCATATTTCATATTGAGTTTTTCAACTTTAATGGTTTTGTTGCTTAAATCAACTCTGATTAACTTTCCAGTGTATCCTTTCATCATTTAGCCCCCCCTCCAAATACTTCTTTAAATTGGTTGGCAATAATTTTCCTTTTTTCTAATGTGCTGTCTAATTCTTTGTATTCTATAGCTCCATAACTGCACATTTTAACACATTGAGGATCGCCGCCACATAAATCGCATTTTATTATTTTTTTTAATCTTGAACTGTATGTAATGTTTCCAAATGGGCACGCACTAACGCACATTTTGCACCCGATGCATTTGTCTCTGTCATAATTAATAATTCCTGTTTTTTCATCTTTTGTGAGAGCGTTTACAACGCACACGGTCATACAGTGAGGTTCATCACACTGCATACACATCATTGGAATCTGCAAAGCTACATCATCAAAGAACATTACTGAAATTGCAGAATCTTTTGGATTGAAATTATCACCTTTACTATAGGAACATGCAAGTTCACATGCTCTGCAGCCAGTACATTTTTCTGGCGAAACAACTAAACCTTTAGACATTTCACTCTGGTCACCATAAGTGCCAGAATCCACCTCCTTTAGTGATATGAATTTTGTAAGAACAATTATTTTAATCTTTGATTAAAATAAAAGGGATACAAATAAACATAAGTTTATTTGTATCCCTTTGCGCAATGGCAGGTGTAAAAATTGCTTTTTACGCCCTACAGTTCACAGAGGCCCATAGGGTCAACTGTGAATCGGGAACATTAACCTCCTGCAACAGGAGGAAAAATTGCTAAAATATCGCCATTTTTTAATTTTTCATGAGTTTCTTTATAACTTCCGTTTAAAAGAACCAATCCTAGCTCTTCTTTTTTTATTTGAAGAGAATCAAGCACATCCATAATCTGGATTCCTTCAGGAAAGGATAAACGTTTGCTGCTCCATCTTCCCACACGGAAAGTTGCAAACAATCTAACTTCTATTTCCATAGTTACCTACCTTTATCCCTAAAACACTATAAGATATTATAGCATACAGAAAACGATTCTTCAAGATTTTTTTGGACTAAAAGTAATTTATTGACATATTTATTTACTTATGGTAGGTTTCGCCAGCATTTATTTTAAACGCCCTGTAAATTTGTTCAGTAAGAATTACCTTGAACAATTGGTGGGGGAATGTCATTTTAGAAAAGGAAAGTTTGTAATCAGCTTTGTCAAGTATGTCGCTGGACAGACCATTGCTTCCACCTATAATAAAAGTTATGTCAGATGTTCCTTCAATGCCTAATAAATTTATTTTTTTAGCCAATTCTTCTGAACTAAGCTGTGTTCCTTTTATATCAAGGGCAAAAACATATGAGCTTTTTGATATTTTACTGAGTATTTTTATACCTTCTCTAGATTTAACCTGTTCAATTTCAGCAGGGGAATAATTATCGTCAGCTCTTTCATCTTGTATTATTTCTTCATTTAATTTACAATATTTTGATAGCCTTTTTGCATATTCTTTTATTGCATTAACATAAAATGTTTCCTTTATCTTGCCTACAGAAATTATTGTTATCTTCACTTTGTCACCTGCCTATGATTTTGTTCATAAAATATATATAAATCAATATAATATTATATATCGATTTTTAATTATTGGCAAAGATATTTTTTGTAAACGATTACAAAATTATATTGATAATAAATTTATGTTATGCTATAATTTTTTTAGTATTACATAAATTTTAACTGGAGGTTTAATATGATTACATTGAAAAGGATACTATTTATAGTTATATGCTTTTTTATGTTAAGTTATCAAGCGTATGGTTTTGCAAAAGTTGTGGAACTTCCAGATAAAACGGATATTGAGATTAATATTGAGAAAGAATATGGTTTGAATATAATAATTTCTGGTGAAGATGAACAGTTATACTATAAAGAATGCTTGATTTCGTTAGAACAAAATTTAAGAAAATTTCCTAAAGGCGCAATAAGAGAAATCACAGATTATTATGCCAAAAAAGGAATTAGAACCAATGTAATAATAAATACCACCGAAAATATAATGGATTTATTCTCTGAATATGTGATTGATGGCGATTCAGCAAATATATACATAAATGCATTACAGAGCAGTCTATACTCAGATTATTGCGTTGCTTCTGAAGAAAATTTAGGACATGAGTTAGGACGTTTCATTGCTGATTATATATATGAAATATATGGATATGAAAAATTAAAATCAGAATTTATCTATTTAAATATAGGATATACATACGGGCAATGGGGCAATGGGTACAGCAATGTTTTTATAAATAAACACTCTGCTATGAGCTTTAACGATGAGGTTGCAAATTTGATTTGGTATACAGGAGTACATCCTGAAATACTGCGTGAAATTGGGGCAGGAGAAAAAGAGATTATACATGAGAAAGTAGAATTCCTTGCAGGCGTATTTGACAAATGTTTTGATTCAATAACTTTAGGGTCGAAGTTATGGTTAGATGCGGTTCCTCAAATGCCAGATAAATGGGCTGTAGAGTCAATTGATTTTATGAAAAGCGCCTCATTAATTCCTGTTGAATATGAAGGAATTTATGAAGCATATATTACCAGAGAAAAGTTTTATTCATTAGCATTGAATGTAATGCAAAGAAAACTTGGAAAAGAAGGATTTGATAGAAGTTTTAATATAAATTTGCAAGAACAATATGTTACTATAGACCCTATTAAAGGAAAAATGCATATTTGTGACGGAACAAGTGATTTATTTAGTGATATGTTGCTTTACAATAACAAGGAAATTAACTATGAAGCCTATCAAATTGGATTAATAAATAGTGAGATTGTTGAACTGCCTCAAGATGGGTACATGACAAGACTTGAAATCGCGAAACTTATTAATTATATAGGTAATGAACTGGGGATGGATATTTCAGATTATCATGAAGTTTATTATGATGATATATATAGCGTAAAACTATTAGACAGGCCATTTGTTTATTTTGCTTCTAATAAAGGAATATTAAAAGGTTACGGATCTAGCTTTAAACCTTATGACTACTTAACATTTCAAGAAGCATACGTAATACTTAGTAGACTTTACAATATTTTGTAATTTAGTAATTGAATTGGCAAAAATTTAAATATTTAATAATTGATTCATTTGTGGTATAATAATAAAAATAGCTTGAGGGTTAATAATATGTTTGACTTGAAAAGTATTGTTATTGGTGTTGTGTTAATGCTTAAAAAATACACTTGCATTAATATTACAATATACGAAGATTCAAATGATGATGATTATAAAAACGGAATAATAGCATTGCCATTAATAGGACTAGCTATTGGTTTTGTTGCGTTTATTATTGCATCATTTAAATTCATTTATGATGACTTTTTTATTAGTTCATTAGTGCTGGGGTATTATTTCTTAGTGACTAAGACTGTTAATTTAAAAGATACATACAGAACTTTAAATTATATAATAAAAGCTAAGAACCAAACGGAACAAATATCGGGTACAATTGGTATAATATTCATTTGTTTAATTTATTTTTCACTAATAAGAATTGTTCCAGTTACAGCCTTAATTATGATGCCTGTTGCTGGCTACAGCAGTTTGATAATCTTAAGCACAATAATTAGAAGAAATAAAAATGGAACTTCAATAATGAAATATTGCGGTAAATATCACAGTTTGATAGCATTTTTTTTATCGATTTTATTAGCTGCAGTATTTAATTACAAATTAGTAATTTCTTTGTCTTTGACTTATATAATTTCTGGAATGATTGTGAGTTATCTAGATAATAAAATAAAGCATTTGCCAAGTTCTGTTGAAGGCTTTTTTATAGAAATTTCTCAAATGATATTTTTATTAATTACATATTTAATAAAAATATAAAAAGTATTAAAATTGAATATGGATCATTCTGCGAAACAAAATATCTAAAGCATATGCTATGAATTTTGTTCTATAGGGTATTGTTGGAAACAATTATGCCTCCCACTTGGAAAGTAGAATTAATATATAACGTTATTATTGACGTTTATTTTGGTTAATTACATCTTCCTAACGGAAGATGTTTTTATTATATAATTAGAAATGGAGGTAATTATGATTAAAAAATCAAATAAGGCTACACGCATAAAATTACTTGTTGTATGCATCATGATGTTTAGTATGATGTTTTCAATAATGGTGTATGCTGATACAACAACAGTGACTGAATCTAATGATTGGGCTGCAAATGGTTGGGCTAGAATTCATGAAGATTATAGTTTTCAACAAGATGTTGTTTTAAAAAGAGGAGAGTTAGTATCATTAATTAATTCATTGTTCAATTTTAAAGAACAAGCAGAAATTAGTTTTACTGATGTAGAATCACAAAATCCTTACTTTAAGGAAGTAGCAAAGGCAGTTAATGCTGGGTACATAATAGGCAGAGGAAACAATAATTTTGACCCAGAAAGCGATGTGACAAAGATTGAAGCATACATTATGATTGCGAGAGCTTTAAAGCTTGACACAAAACAACCTATTGAACAAATGAAAAATTTTAAGGATGCGTCAGAAGTTCCTGAATGGGGTTTAGGACAAGTAGAGGCTTTGACTAGATTTGGATTACTAGGGGATAAAAGCAAAGTAAAACCTTTTGAAAAATTAACAGGTGCAGAAGCCATAGAAATACTAGAAGCAGCTTATGCAAAAGTAGGAGACCAACAGGTCGACACAACAGAAATTCCTCAAGAAGAAATAAAAAACAATGGAAATGCTGAATTAAATCTTTTAGGCTCATATTTTGTAACGGTAGAAAATGATCAATCTGTTGAAATATGTACAATTGAAGAAGGATTCACATCCGATAATATGATTATAAAGTTGGTATTTGATAGAGGAATAGTTCGTGAATATTGGGAAAACAACCAAATGCAAATAAAATTGCAAGGCAATGACGGAAAT
>JBGUET010000058.1:7345-9842 GCA_041821225.1 Sedimentibacter sp. | reverse complement strand
ATAGGGTCTTGAAATATCATTGATATGCTTTCTCCTCTTATTAAACGCATTTCTGCTTCTTTAAGATTCAAAAGATTTAAATTTTCTTCAAATATTATTTCTCCACTTTTTATAAAACCAGTTCTTTTAGGTAAAAGACGCATTATTGAAAGTGCTGTTGTAGTTTTGCCTGCTCCGGTTTCTCCAACAAGACCTAGTGTTTCACCTTTGTTTATTGTTAGTGTTACATTATTCAAAACGTGTGATATTCCTTCATCAGTCTTGTATTCTGCACACAAATCTTTTATTCTTAATAATTCTCTAGTCATCTTTAATATTTCCTTTCAAATTGAACTTTAATCTTTTAAGCGAGGATCAAGCGCATCACGTAAGCCATCCCCTAGAAGATTTAGGGATATAACTGCTATTGTAATAGCTCCGCCAGGAAATAATATTAGATAAGGCGCCTGTCGGATAAAATCTCGGCCTTCATAAAGCATTGTTCCCCATTCTGGAGCTGGCGGTTTAATACCTAACCCCATAAAGCTCAGTGAAGAAATAATTAATATAGTTGAACCCATTGCTAAGGTTGCTTGAACGATGATAGGACCAATTGCATTTGGAATGATGTGCTTAAATATAATTCTAGCATCACTTGTACCGCAAGCTTTAGCAGCCTCAATAAATTCTTGCCCCTTTACCGACAAAATAGAAGACCTAATAACACGAGCAAAAACAGGTACATATGCAATTGATAAGGCAATCAATAAATTAACAATGTTTTGACCTAGTGCAGCAACAATTGATATTGACATTAAAATCGGTGGAATTGCAAGGAGGACATCCATAAATCTCATAATAATGTTATCAATTTTTCCTCCGTAATAACCTGAAACGGCTCCAATTATAGCACCTATGGTAACAGCGATAGCCATTGCAAAAATACCTAAGGACAAGGAAATTCTTGAACCGTGAACTATTCTAGCAAAAATGTCGCGTCCAAAGTGGTCAGTACCAAACCAATGAGCACTTGAAGGTGCTTGAAGACGTGCTCCAATATCTTGACCAATAACTACTTTATCATAATCAGCTATGAAATCGGCACTTAATGCAATTATAATCATAAGCATCAATAATAAAAATCCCATTATAGCCAATTTGTTTTTTCTTAGTCTAAAAAAAACTGAGGCAATTTGACTTCTGTTTTTATAAACATTCATATTATCATTTTCCATGTATTAACCTCTAATATATTGTGACTTTATACGCGGGTCAATAAAAGCGTAAATTATATCAACCACTAAATTTACAAAACTGTACGCCAAAGTTACAAACATTACCGTAGCCATAACAGATGGTGTATCTTTCATACGAATAGAATTTATTAATAGAGTACCTAGCCCACGTATTGCAAAAACTGATTCAATAATTACTGTTCCGCCCAATAAATAACCAAAGTCTACTCCAATTATTGTAACTATAGGCAATAATGCATTTCTAAGAGAGTGTCTTAATATTATTGAACTTTCTAGTGCACCTTTAGCTCGAGCCGTGCGAATATAATCTTGCTTTATGACTTCTAGCATTGTTGAACGTGTCATTCGAACGAGCGTTGCCATTGTAGCTGCTGATAAAGTTACTGCTGGCAGCACAAAGCTTTTCCATGTAGAAATTCCTGTTGCTGGAAACCATTGAAGATTTAAACTGAAAACCAGCATTAGTATTAAACCCATAACAAATGAGGGTATAGATGCAAAGAGCATTGCTGTTACCATACTTGCAGCATCTGTAAAAGAATATTGCCTTACAGCTGAAATTACACCAACTGGTATTCCAATTATTGTGGCAATAAGCATAGCAATACTTGTGAGCTTAAAGGTTGTAGGAAAACGTCCCATTATTTCTGTAAATACTGGCAATCGTGTTTGATACGATAAACCGAAGTCACCTCTCAACGCATTAAATACAAATTTAAAGTAGCGAATGAAAAAAGGCGAATTAAGCCCAAGTTCAGTTTCTAATTTTGCTACATTCTCAGCTGATGCACTTTGTCCCAATATTAATTGGGCAGGGTTACCAGGTGTTAAATTCATAATCGAAAATATTATAAAAGATATACCTAATACAACAAAAAACATCATGACTAATCTTTTTAATATATATTTTATCATTTGTTTCTCCCTATAATTATAAATTATAGGTGATTTTGGACGTTGCTTGCTTCCAAAATCACCTAAATTTAATAGTTCTTATATTACCATGAAAAATCGCTAAACATATATATTCCTAAAGGACTTGGTGTTACACCTTTTAATTCAGCATTTGTAGTGATAGTTGTTTTTTCAAATACTAAAGGTATATTATATGCATTGTCATAGATGTTTTTAACTACAGATTCATAAGCACTTACTTTTTCATTCTCATTTGCTTGAGCAGCTTTATCTAATAAAGCTGAAAGGTCTTCAGCAACAACGTGAGTTATGTTTCCAGTTGGTCCATAACAATCTTTATGGAACTG
>JBGUET010000058.1:0-7335 GCA_041821225.1 Sedimentibacter sp. | reverse complement strand
ACTGACTGTATACTACTGAATATGCATCTAAGAACATTGCTGACCATGAACCTATAGTAAGTTCATAATCTCCATTTGAATAAATATCTGTTGAAAAAGCGCCTGCTTCCATCACTTCTATTTCAACGTTAATTCCAGCTTCTTTAAGATTAGCCTGTACAATTTGAGCAACCTTTTGATTTTTTGCATCTTCTTTAATTTTTAATGTTAAATTAAGCTCTGGTACACCAGCTTCTTTTAATAATTCTTTAGCTTTTTCTACGTTGTGTTCATAATAAGAAATATCTGCAGAGTAACCGTCAACAAGTGTAGGTATTGGTGAATTTGCAGGAGTGCCGACACCTTCTAATGCACCAGCAATAATATCATCTTTATTAATTGCATAACTTATAGCCTGACGAACTTTTACGTTATCTAAAGGAGTTTTTTCTATGTTCATGTTAAGCGTTAACACAGCAGCTTGGTCAGTGCTATAAAAAGCTAAGTCTTTATTTTCTTTAATTGTAGAAATATCAGATGGATTAACATTTAAGTACGCATCTATCTCTTTGTTTTCAAGAGCTATAAGGCCGGTGTTTTTATCTGTAATAGGTCTTATAGTAATTGTTTTAATTGAAGGAGCTCCTTGAAAATAATCTTCATTAGCCTCTAATGTAATATGATCTCCTATTACCCATTCTGTCATTTTATAAGAGCCAGTTCCCATAGGTTCACGTTTAATTGCGTCATCACCTTTTGTTTCAACATAATTTTTGCTCATAATTGAGAAGAATGGAGATGCCAAACTTCCAACCATTCCGCCAAAAGGTTTGTTTAAAACTATTTTTACCGTATCAGCATCAGCAAGTGAAACGCTTTCGATAAAAGCTGTCATGTCAGCTGCCCAACCTTTGGCAATAGTTCTTTCTAGTGAGTATCTAACATCTTCTGCAGTTAATTCACTACCGTCATGAAATTTAACTCCCTTTTTTATAGGGATTGTATATTCCAATCCATCATCTGAAATGATTACATCTTCAGCTAGACTTGGTGAATAAGTTCCGTCATCTTGCAACTGTACCAGTGTATCATAAATGGCATATGTTACTGTAAAGGAACTCATCATTGCAAATGTCATAGGATCAAGAGAACTTGGCTCAGCACCTATGCCGTAAACTAAACTTGTCTTTGGTTCGCTAGTGTTGCTTTCAGGTGATTCAGTCTTTGTATTTGAGCTACATCCAGAAAAAGTTGTTGCAGTTAGTGTTATAACTAGGAATAAAGCAATATATTTGTTATAATTTTTTGATAATTTTGTTAATGATTTTTTAAATTTCATTTTTTTCTCCTCAATTAATAATTTTATCAGCATTAATAAATAATAAGGCTGATATAAAATGTTTAGTATAAAACTAAAATTAATGACATGCTTATAATTTTTTGTAAAAAAATTTTAATTAAAGTATCATTTTCCTGAAAATGTTTTAATTATAGTTTAATCTACCTCCTCCTAAGTGCTCTAAACGAAGCCCCCAATACAATCATTAATAATTAATGACGTTCTTGTCCTTGCTATTAAACATATATCTTTCTTTGCTGTAAAATGCTCAGCAAAACACTAATAATCTAGCATGACAAGCTCATATATACTACTTGCGTCACATTTAAAATATTGCATGTAACAACGTATTATCGGAAACTTAGTTACAATATTTACTATAATATAGCAGATAAATTAATATGTCAATATTGTTTATTATTATACATTTAATAAGACAGCTCATTAAATGTATAATAATAAACAATTAACATTAAGGGCGAAAAACATTGAAGATTATCATAGCGCAAGTAATTGCTTTTTTGTAATGATTTGCATGCTAGTATTTAGGTCGTAAGGGCAGTACGTAACAAAAAAGTTATATATCAAAAGTTAAAAGGCAAAATTTCTAATAACTAAGAAACCTTTCATCGCCTCCTTAAAAAACGGCTTTGAAAGGTTTTTGATTATTCTCCAAATCCAATATGTCCTTCTACTGGAACCATACACAAAAATTTCAGCAATTTTCCTGTTTTAGTTGTGTTAATAAGTTGGTGCTGAATATTATTAGGAACAAAAGCAAATGACCCTAATTCTAATGGATATTTTTCTCCATCCATTTCCAAAGTACCTTCGCCTTCAAGAACATAGACATAATGAGGATAATTATGTTTATGATTAGCTGAGTAGCCATCCTGTCCTATTTCAAATTGACGAAGTACATTGACATCAGAACCGCAAGCTGGGGAAATAAGCACTTTACCTTTTGCATTTTTATAGGCATTGCCTTCTAAGGTTACTAATTTCATATTTCTTTCATGTGAAGCTAACATTTTTTTTCCTCCTGAATTTCAAATTGTGTTTATATTTTAAAAATAAATATAAAAACGTTTGTCTTAGTTATTATAATTATTTTTCAGAACATATGTCAAGTTATTTGCAAAATAAAATGTATGTGCTTTTTAATATTTTCAGTGATAAATTTGATTTTAATATATTCTGTTTCATGTTCATGGTTACTTTAAATATAGCTAAGGCATATACTAAAATATAAGGAAACAAGGAGGATTAAGCAATGATCCCTGAGAATGGAGAAAAGGTATTAAATGAGAAGTATCTAACATATGAACAAATGAATGTATTAATTGCTATTCAGAAAACATGGATTAAACTTGCACTTTGGATACGTCTATATGTAAATGCTACAATTTATAATACACCAAATGAAAAAGCGATTTCTAATTATTTAATTAATATACCATCAGAATTTTATAACCTATTTAGCATGTTTTACGGCACTGAAATTGCTCAAAATGTAAAAAACCATATATGGAATTTTACTAAATCAATGATGGGTGTAGTAGAGTCTATTAAGTATGGTGATGATGTATTAACAAATTCGAGAACAACTGAATGGTATCAAACAGCGGATGAATTATCATTGTTTCTATCAAAGGTAAATGTAAATTGGGATGAAATGCAGTGGAAATATTTACTATACCAATACATTAAAATAAAAATAGATGAAATTCATGCAGCAGTCGATGGAAATGATGAAGTGACAATGGAATTATATAATAGGAGTGAAACTATTAGCTTTATTATAACAAATTATTTTGGAAGAGGATTCATTTCATCCATTTGATGAAACAAGTTGTAAAAGAATATCATTTAATTATGAACTCAAGCGCCATGGAAACCTTACGCTTGAGTTCAACAATTTTAGACTATTTTCAACATAAATTTGCTTTTTTCTCAAAAATGTGGTATAATGTATTTTAGAATAATTTTATTTTGAAGTATTGAAATTAATGAATATTAAAATAATAAAACAAATTTTTATAGGTTTTTAAATAAAGCAATATGAAAAGAAGGAGGATTGAATATGGAGCACAGTAGTTCGAAAATCGAATTTATTACTGCTGAACAAGATGAAGAAAACGCAACAAGTATTTCAACATTGGGATTTGATTCTGTAAAGAGTTATATAGTTGCAGCAAGTAGAGCCAAACTTTTGACAGCAGAGCAAGAAGTTGAATTGGCAAAAAAAATTGCAGCAGGAGATCAAGATGCAAAAGAAAAAATGATTTGTTCTAATCTTCGTCTCGTAATTAGTATAGCAAAAAAATATACCAATACTCATTCCTTGTCTATTTTAGATTTAATACAAGAAGGAAATTTAGGACTAATAAAGGCAGTAGAAAAATATGACTATGAAAAAGGGTTTAGATTTTCTACTTATGCAACTTGGTGGATAAGACAAGCCATAACTCGTGGAATAGCTGACACAGACAGGACAATTCGCATTCCAGTACACTTTGGCGAAGTTATTCGTAAAATAAGTAGAACAGCTTATGAAATGGAAAAGGAAGATGGCTTTTCAGTTGACATAAAAGATTTGGCTGAAGAAGTTGATATGACTGAAGAGACAGTTGAAAAGGCATTCCGTATTGCAATATATCCTATTTCCTTGGAAACACCCATTGGGGATGAAGGTAATACAATGCTTGGAGGCTTAATTGCAGATACAGAGATGGTTTCTCCTGAGGGTGGTGCAATAAATTCTTCTTTGCCTATTGAAATAAATAAACAATTGCAGTTTTTAAATGAGCGTGAACGAAGGGTATTGGAACTGAGGTTTGGCCTTAATAATGGAAATCCACAAACTTTAGAGCAGGTTGGAACCTATTTTGGTGTTACCCGTGAGCGAATTCGACAAATTGAGTCAAAAGCACTTCAAAAGCTTAGACGTCCAAATAGAAGTAAATATTTAAGAGATTTTGCATAAAAATAGTATTATTCAATTAAACAAACAAAAGTAATCAAAGGTGATGTCAGGTTTTAAGACATCATCTTTTTTTTACTAAAGTTATAATTTTTTGTATAGAAATATTTTTTCTATAACATACTGTAGCCAATATAGCTGCTTTAGTTTCTTTTAATTTTTCAAGATTTCTTCCTCCTAAATTATGTAATTATAGCATTTTGCAACAAAAAATGAATTTAACATAATTTGAGATGCAACTCAATAATTGTTTATTTTTTGATAAACTTTATATCATTATATAATAATTGACAAGAATAATATCATTCATTATAATGAACACATTAACACAAAATAATGCCTAAATTCACGTAATAATATAATAAACTATGGAGGGATTTATGAAAGATAGAATTTTAATAAAAAATGCAAAAGCCATAGTAACATGTGATGGCCAGGATAAAGTGTATTATGATTCAGATATGTTAATTGAAGGGTCAGCAATAATAGAAATAGGAAAAGATATTCAAGCAGAAGATGCAAAAATTATTTCTGCAAAAGGTAAATTTATTTATCCAGGTATGATAAATACACATCATCATTTTTTCCAGACATTTGTAAGAAATATGATTTCTATTGATTATCCAAATATGCTAGTGGTAGAATGGCTAGATAAAATATATAGAATTTTTCAAAAGATTGATGAGGAAGTGATCTACTATTCCTCACTTACTGCTATGGCTGACTTAGTGAAACATGGCTGCACAACCGCCTTTGACCATCAATATTGTTATACTACAGTATCTGGGAAGCACTTGGTTGACCGCCAAATGGAGGCTTCAGAGTTGTTGGGAATCAGGTATCATGCAGGCAGGGGAACTAATACGCTGCCAAGAAGTAAGGGCAGTTCCATACCCGATGGTATGCTTGAGACTACTGATGAATTTATTAAAGATTGTGACAGGCTTATTAATAAATATCATGATCCAAACCCGTTTTCAATGAAACAAATCGTAGTGGCACCTTGCCAGCCAATAAACAGCTATAAAGATACTTTTGTGGAATCGGTTAAATTTGCAAGGTCTAAAAATGTACGTCTTCATACTCATTTGTATGAAGGTGATAGAAGTATCATTAAGGAAAGATACGGTAAAACAAGCCTTGAATGGTGCAATGAAATTGGATTTGTTGGACCAGATGTATGGATAGCCCATGGGTGGGAAATTGAAAAAGATGAATACAAATTCATGGCTGACACAGGCACGGGAATATCGCATTGTCCAGCACCAGCTGTACTTGGTGGATTTCCTATATTGGACATAAAAGCTTTGATAGATGCAGGTGTGTTAGTGAGTCTTGGTGTTGATGGTTCCGCAACCAATGATAGCTCCAATTTGCTTGATTCCCTTAGAATGGCATATATTATGCAGTGTTACAACAGCAAAAGTAGAGGAGGAAGTGTTTCTCCATACGACATGCTTAAGGTTGCAACAATTAACGGTGCTAAGACATTGGGGAGAAATGATTTGGGTTCTCTTGAGGTAAGTAAGGCAGCTGACTTGTTTATGATTGATACAAATGTGCTAGAATTAACTGGCACTCTTCATGACCCGAAAAATTTACTAGCAAGCGTAGGCGTTACAGGACCAGTTTGGATGACTATGATAAATGGAAAAGTTGTATATGAAAATGGACATTTAAACGGTGTGAATGAAAAGGAGTTGGCTGAAAAGGGAGAACAGGTTTGCACTAAGGTATTGAGATCTGAATTTAAAGAATTTTTCTAAATATAGGAGCAAAAAAAGATTGGCTTTTCTTTAGAATTGTCAATCTTTTTTTTGTAAAAATTTATTAAATGAAATAATATTTACAGGATGAAATAATTGATGAAAAAATTTTGATATTTAAAGTACCCATTAGCTTAGCATATTTAATTTCTAATTTTTTATTAACACGCTTATTATTAATTAATCTTTTTGAACCAAGGGAAAAATTTATTGGTTATTTTACAGTATTCAATAAAATCTGGTCTATCTTTATATTTGTTTTCAAGCAAAGGCACACCTGATACAAAAACAAGTAAAAACGTTATTGTTATTGGACTAATAATATTAATAATATGGCTTATCCTTGAAATTGACATTAAAAATATTCCCCACCACATTACCGCTTCACCGAAATAATTTGGATGTCTTGTATATTTCCATAATCCTTCTGTCATGAGTCTGCCTTTATTTGCTGCATTACTTTTAAAATCTTTAAGTTGCTTATCACCTACTACTTCAAAATAGAACCCTATAATCCAAATAACTAGGCCTATTAAATTAAGTGGATTAATTTTTTCAGCAATAGAAGAGTTCACACTAATTATGGGAAGGGCTACTATGTACAAAAGCACTCCTTGAAGTATAAAAACATTCAGATATGCCTTAAGGAGAGGAAATGATGTTCCCCATTTTTTCCTCATGTTAATATATCTGTAATCTTCTGGCTTTGTCCAATTTCTTAATGTAATGTGAGTGAACAATCTTAATGCCCAAATACTTACCAAAATTGTAACTAATGCAGAAATTACATTGTATTCACTTGAATTTATAAAAGTGTATACTGCAACTAGAAGGAATCCAGGACCCCAAAAGCTATCCACAATAGAATTGTTTTTTAATATTTGGGCAACTACAAAAATTACTGAAAAATAAACTAAGATTAATATAGAAACAGTTATATAAACATTATTCATCCTGTACCTCCTTTTCGTTCATGTATGCTATAGCTACACTACCTACGCCTGCACTCAAGCCCACTATTGTTGAAATATTCATAATATATTCAGGCTCTTTTTTCAATAATTCAACAAATTTTTTTCTGTATTTTTCTGCCCTCGCATGATCATTTGCATGCAATATGGCATATCTAGTAATTCCATTATTTTCATTTGAACGTTTTACTATATTTATTATTTTTTTTGTGTTTGTTTTTAAACTAAATGCCTTAGCTTCTATTTTTCCCTTACCTGTATCATCTAAAGAAACTACAGGCTTTAAATTCAATAATT
>JBGUET010000057.1:0-9856 GCA_041821225.1 Sedimentibacter sp. | reverse complement strand
CTCACACTGCTCTTATAGCAGCGGCTTATGCAGCATTAACTTACTTTTTTATATTTATGAGCTATGGGCAAATTCAATTTAGAATTTCAGAAATTTTAGTGTTGTTTGCTTTTATAGAACCTAAATATGGACTTGGCTTGGTTTTAGGATGCATGTTGGCAAATTTAACAAGCCCTTTAGGGGTAATTGATATAGTTGTAGGTTCGTTTGCTACATTAGTGGCAGTTCTATTTGTAATAATAGTTAAAAAAGTTTTTGGCTACAACAAAAAATCTCTAATTTTAGCTAGTTTCGGCCCCGTTCTATCAAATGCAATTTTTGTGGGATTAGAACTTACTTTCTTGTTCAACACTCCATTTATATTGAATGCACTGTATGTAGCAGTGGGTGAATTTCTTGTTGTAACACTAGCAGGTACTACAGTAGTAAATTATATAATGAAAAATTCTAGTTTGATTGATAAACTTTCAATTAAATAAAAAAAGGACATCTGTCCTTTTTTTTATACTTATTTAGCTGCTTGTTTAACTTTTTGAAGTTCTACTCCTTTAGGCAACCAGAAATTTAATGCATTTGGTACGATTTTAAAGTCAAATTTATCACAAGCGTAATTTTCCCCATCAATGCATAGGCTTACCGTGTTATTGCTTATTATTTTTACATTCTTGCATTTTTTATATGTGATGTATTTATCGAATTTTTTGTTTTCTAAATGGGTTCCTGCCTTATACCTTTTAATAAGACTTATTATTTTTAATCTTGACATTTTGTATACAAAGCACAAATCCATTGTTCCATCATTTATTTCTGCAAGAGGAGCACATTTGTATCCGCCTCCGTAGGAATGTCCATTTGCTATTACTCCAAGCAAAAATGAACCTTTTAATGAGCTGTTGTCATCAATAAGAATATTCAAATCTTTTCCTAAGGGTTTTAATAGGCAATAAAAAACAGACAAAATATAACAGCCAGGCCCAGTTATAAAGGGGATGTTTTTAAATTTAGGCATATTAAACGCGGCATCAGCATCAAATCCTACATTGCATACAGTGACCGCATATTCTTCATTTGCTTTTATTAGGTCAATACTTACCATTTCTCCATTGATTTGAGATTCTATATTTTGAAAGAAATTTGAATTTTCGAAGTTTTTCACAAAGTCATTGCCTGACCCACATGGTATTACTCCAATGCTTACATGATTAAAATTACAAGCTGAATTAATTAATTCGTGTAGTGTTCCATCGCCTCCACACCCATAAAATACAGTTGGAATTTGATCTTTGCACTTATTGATTACGAAACCGTCAATATCGCCTTTGAATTTTGTATAATAGACTTCATAATCAATCTTTTTGTCTTTCAAGAAAGAATGAATATTATTTGCAATTTCATGCTGATATTTACCTTTTCCAGCAATTGGGTTAATAATAAAAATATGTCTCATGAAATCCTCCAAATTTTTATATAATGAAGGGACGGTCCTTTGAAAAAGGTCCGTCCCTTGGTAAAATCCACATTTTCGTAAATCAAGATTTTACTTTAGGCCTTTCGCTTATTTACTTTGTGCCGAAAAGTCTGTCTCCAGCATCTCCTAATCCTGGAACTATGTATCCTATATCATTGAATTTTTCATCAATTGCTGCTGTGTAAATTTCAACATCTGGATGAGCTGCAGTAACTTTTGCAAGT
The DNA here is from genome assembly GCA_041821225.1 of Sedimentibacter sp. Taxonomy (GTDB): domain Bacteria; phylum Bacillota; class Clostridia; order Tissierellales; family Sedimentibacteraceae; genus Sedimentibacter. The sequence continues at coordinate 8,164 of JBGUET010000057.1, read as the reverse complement.
CCTTCTGGAGCGCAAACTAAGTGTATTGATTTGATTCTTTTAGCCCCGTGCTGTTTTAATAAAGCAATAGCCCCATTCATTGAACCACCTGTAGAAAGCATTGGCTCAGTAATTATCACTATTCTATTTTCAATATCTTTTGGAAGCTTGCAATAATATTCTACGGGCTGCAATGTTTCTTCGTTACGATATAAGCCAATGTGGCCTATTTTAGCGTTTGGTATTAAGTCAAGCATGCCGTCAACCATTCCAAGTCCAGCTCTTAAAATAGGTACAATTGCAATATCTTCTCCTGCTAGTACGTACCCTGTAGATTTAGTGATAGGTGTTTCAATTTCAATTTCTTCAAGAGGAAGATTTCTTGTTACCTCATAGGCCATTAGCATGGCTATTTCTCTCACTAATTCTCTGAAATCCTTTGAGGAAGTTTTTTTGTCTCTAAGCATTGTAAGCTTATGCTGTATTAATGGATGAGAGACTACTGTAACATTATTCATATATTCTCCTTTGTAGCAAAATTTAGTTTGCATTATTGTTAAACTAACATTCATCTTATTAAAAAATTTAGTGAATGTAGCATGTCTAAAAAATAATGTTTATTGTAATGCATTTAAACATGTAATATAATTATTATATACATGATGCTCTTTGTCAATTAATTTTTTTATTAAAGGAGAATACAACGTGATAAAAGGTACTGGAATAGACATGACAGAAGTCATAAGAATTGAAATAAATATTGAAAATGAAAGATTTCTAAAAAAGATATATACAATCAACGAAATAGAATACTTAAAAGAAAGAAAGTTAAACCCTCAGACAGCCACAGGCATGTTTGCTGCAAAAGAAGCTGTTTCTAAATGTCTTGGCACAGGATTTTCGAATTTTGGTCCAAGTGACATTGAAATAACAAAAGATGATATGGGAAAACCTGAAGTTGTTTTAATGAACAATGCATTAATTAGGGCAAATGAATTAAACATAGATACAATACATTTATCTATATCTCATACAAGAGAGTATGCAATTGCATATTGTGTTGCTGAAGGTAATTAACTATTTAACTTTTATGGCATATGTTTTAAAATTCCAACATATATGTATTATATAACAATTGGAAGCAGGTTCTTAAATGAATGGAAAATTTAAAATATGTGTTTTGATTTTAATAATAGTTATCTTGGGTGGTTGCAAAGATAAAAATGAAACCTATGTGATTCCTGTAAATTATACTGGTGAGGCCACTGTAAAAGTCTATACTGAAAAAAGCGAAAATACATATCACGTTAATATCATTTGCAGAAATAAAAATTACAGCATAAGGACAGAAACTGAAAATAAAGGCTGGAATTCAGCCTTTTTTCAAGATGGTAGATGTGTTTTAAACAATGATAAATTTCCTGAAAGCAGTACTGTAATTGAAAAATTTGTTATAGGTGATTCGCTTATTCATGATTTTGACCTTGGAAAATTTCAAAACACCTTAGATGAAATGCCTGAAGAAATAATATATTGGGACGGAACCTACAAGCACGTTTTGAACTTCAGCAAAGAAAACTTGCTTCCAAATACAATTTTTATTTATAAAAATGATAATTTGGTAAAAACTATAGTATATGAAAAAATAAATATTGAAGAATAGTAAGATGTGTTTAAATATTTTGCACATTAATACAAATGTTACCATACAACTTATAGGTTGATTGTGGTAGTATGAACTATATATGTTTAAATGAAATGAGAGTAAAATGCGAGGTGTGTAATTTGACTGATAACAAAAAAATATTAATTTCAATTCCAGAAAATTTATTAAGAGAACTGGATAATGCAGTTAAAGCAGAAGGTACTAATAGAAGCGACTTTATAAGAAAATCTATTAGGTTTTATTTAATTGAGAAAAGAAAGCTTGAAATCAGAAATAAGATGAAGGCTGGTTATCTTGAAATGAGCACCATTAACAAGAACATCACAGAAGAATACTCAGAAGGGGACTATGAGGACTTTTTAAGCTATGAAACAAACTTAATAGGAAGTGAATAGTTTGATTGTTAAAAGGGGAGATGTGTACTATGCTGACTTAAGCCCTGTAATTGGTTCGGAACAAGGGGGAGTTAGGCCAGTTTTAGTAGTACAAAACGATATAGGAAATAGATATAGCCCAACAGTTATAGTATCTGCAATTACCTCTCAAATTAACAAGGCAAAGCTACCCACGCATATTGAAATAAGTTCCGAAGATTTCAGTTTGCCTAAGGATTCTGTTGTTTTGCTTGAACAAATACGCACAATTGATAAAAAACGTTTAAAAGAGAAAATAGGCCGTTTTGACAGAAGTCTCATGGGTGAAGTGGATGACTGTTTAAAAATAAGCCTTGGGCTTATAGATTTTTGAATTGTATTTTTACAGCTAAAAACTCAAGTACTTGGTACTTGAGTTTTTAATTTTTAATAGCCATTACTCCTAAGCAGTGTCCTCACATCTCCAATCATGTAGAGAGAGCCCACAAATGCTATATATTCATTTTTTTTTGCATTTCGAAGTATTGGTATGATTTCTCCATAATTATTTAATGACGTTGTTTTAATGGCTGAATGCTTCTTGATTAATTGTTCTAGTTCTTCTGACTTCATGGCCCTTGGATTGTTTGGGGTCAAGGTGTATATTTCCTTGCAAAGTGGAATAATAAAAGGAAGAACATCTTCTGGGTTTTTATCTTTAAGCATTCCAAAGAACAATATTATTTTATTGTTCTTGAAATTTTCTTTAACAGTTTTTGAAAAATATTCTATTCCATTGATGTTGTGAGCCCCATCAAGGACTATTACAGGATTTTCATTTAATATTTCAAATCTTCCTGGAAAAAAACAGTTCTCTAGTCCTTTCTTTATGCTTTCTTCTGTAATATTGTAACCGTTACTTTTAACTATTTCTAATGTTCTTAGGGCAGCAAGTACATTATAAAGCTGATGTTCCCCTAAAAAATGGATTTTAACTTCTGGAAGGTTGAATATGTCAGTTTTTAAATATTTAAACCATTGACCAGTAAGGTCGCCATTTGTTTTTTGAATATCATTCATGTTAGTCAAGTATACATGTGCGTTTTTTTCTTGGGAAATTTTTTGTATAACATTAACGATATTTTCTTCTTGGGGATATATTACTACTTGAGAATTTTGTTTAATGATCCCTGCTTTTTCAAATGCGATTTTTTCTAAGGTATCTCCAAGGTATTCCATGTGGTCATAGCTAATTGAAGTAATAACTGAAACCAAAGTATTTTTTACAACATTAGTCGCATCGAACCTACCTCCTAAACCTACTTCAAGCACTAAAAAATCAATATTTTGTTCTTGAAAATACTTAAATCCAATGGCAGTTACAACTTCAAATTCTGTAGGGTGGTTGTAACCCTCGTTGAGCATGACATCTATTTTTTCCTTTACTAATGAAGTGATTTTAGCTAGTGAATCTTGGCTGATATAATTCTTGTTAACCTGTATTCTTTCATTAAATTGTTCCAGAAATGGACTTATGAACAATCCAGTTCGATAGCCTGATGCCATTAAAACATCATGAATCATGTTGCTTGTAGAACCTTTGCCGTTTGTTCCAGCCACATGAATTATTTTATAGCTGTCTTGAGGATTTCCCAAGAGCTCTGTTAGTCTAGTAATATTTTGCAGTCCAAGTTTTGAACCGAATTTATATGTAGAATGGATAAATTGTAATGATTCTTCGTAGTTCATTTTTACCCCCATAGTTTTATGTAAACATATTATAATATTTTTATTAAATTTTCAATTGTTATTTACAGAATAAAAAGTTGTCAATTTATTGGGATTGTGATAAAATATTTTAGAATTTAAGGAATTGTATGAAGGGATGGATAAATGAAGAGTTACTATAAGATAAATGAAATTTCAAATTTATACAATATAGGCAAAGATTCTTTAAGATATTATGAAGAAATAGGAATGCTTAAACCTGAAAGGGATACTAATAATGGTTATAGGCTCTACAGTATACAGGATATCTGTAAATTAAATATAATAAAAGATTTAAGAAATTTGAACATGCCCATGGAAGTTATTAAAGACTATCTAGAAAACAAAACTGTTGAAAATACCTTGGATATTTTAGAAGAGGAAATATCAATAATTGACAAGAAAATGGAGCAGCTGAAAGTCCAAAAAAATACAATTCTTTCTCGAATGAAATCCTTGAAAGAGGATGCAGCTGAAGATAATGTTGAGAAAATAACAGAAGTTGAAATAGAAGAAAGAAAAGTAATAATGCTGAATGATACTTTCAGCAGAGATGAAGAAGCTGATTTTCTTATTAAAAAACTTCACAGGAAGCATGAGGACAAATTATACCTTTTAGGAAACAATTATGTTGGAGTAACAATGTGTCTTTCTAAAATTAACCAACAGGTATACAATGAATATACTTCAGTCTTTTTTATTCTTGAAAGCGACGACAAAAATTTTGACAAGGTTATACCCAAGGGCAAATATTTAACATTATCCTATAGAGGCTCTTACGAAAAAACTAATATATTCATACCCCTCATGCTGGAATATGCAAAGGCAAACAACTTTAGAATTTTATCAGATCCAGTTGAGCTGTATAAAATTGATGTACATGAGACAAGCAATACAGATGAATACTTGACAGAGCTACAAATGCAAGTAGAACTTATAGAAAATTTAAAATAAAATTTATAAACAATAATTTCTAATTATAAGAAAGGAAGTAAGATGATAGATATAAAAAAAATGGACAGAGAGCTTTTAAAGGTAGAAAAACCTGCTAGATATGTGGGTTGTGAACTTAACTCTGTTGTTAAGGACAAGGAAGATGTGAATATTAGATTCGCTTTTGCATTTCCAGATGTTTATGAGGTTGCAATGTCTCATACTGGAATGCATATTTTGTACCACCTGTTAAACAGCATTGAAAATATATGGTGTGAAAGGGTTTTTGCTCCTTGGGTTGACATGGAAGAGGTTATGAGAAAAAACAACATTCCTCTGTATGGATTGGAAAGCAAGGATGAATTAGAATTATTTGATTTTATTGGCTTTACGCTACAGTATGAAATGAGCTACTCAAATATTTTGAATATGCTTGATTTGGGAAACATCCCTTTAAAGTCAAAAGATAGAAATAATCATATGCCAATTGTTATTGCTGGAGGACCTTGTGCATACAACCCGGAACCTTTAAACGAAATAATTGATTTGTTCACTATAGGGGAATCGGAAGAACTTTTACCTGAACTCATGAAACTTTATGAAGAAGAAAAGAAAAATGGATTTGATAGATTGTTATTTCTAGAAAAGGCAGCGCAGTTAGAAGGCATTTATGTTCCTCAGTTTTATGAAGAAGTTTATAATGAAGATGGAACTATAAAAGAACGTAAAATATTAAATAAAAATGCTAAAAAAACAATAACTAAAAGAATTATAAAGGATTTTGATAAAAGCTTTTACCCTGAAAAAAGTATACTACCTTACATTGATGTAGTGCACGACCGGGTGGTTCTTGAAATATTCAGAGGTTGCACAAGAGGATGTCGCTTTTGTCAGGCTGGAATGGTGTACAGACCAGTAAGAGAAAAGAAAGCTGACACTCTGGTTAAACAGGCTGAAAACCTAATTAATTCTACTGGTCATGATGAAATATCACTTACTTCACTTAGTTCAGGAGATTATTCATGTTTACCAGATTTAACATTAAAACTTTTAGAAAAATACGAAAAGCAAAATGTAAGCATTTCGCTTCCTTCTTTAAGATTAGACTCAATGACATTTGACATAATAGAAAGGCTTCAAGAAGTGAGAAAATCAGGATTGACATTTGCCCCTGAAGCTGGAACTCAGCGCATGAGAGATGTAATAAACAAAAATCTATCTGAAGAACAAATTCTTGGACCGGTTGAAACTGCATTTAAATTAGGATGGTCTACAGTTAAGCTGTATTTCATGATTGGACTTCCAGGAGAAACCTTGGAGGATGTTTTAGGTATAAAGGACCTTACTTATAAAGTAAAGGATAAATTTTTCCAAAGACCTAGGGAAGAAATAAAAGGCAATTTAAAAATTAATGTGAGTGCAGCATGTTTTGTTCCAAAGCCATTCACGCCATTCCAATGGGTTGCTCAAAACAGCATAGAAGAATTTTACGACAAAGCAAAAGCTCTCCAAAGAGAAATGAAAGATAATAAAGTGTCATTCAGTTATCATGAACCAAGGTTAAGCTATCTTGAAGCAGTTTTTGCAAGAGGGGACAGACGGCTTTCTAAGGTACTCCTTAAAGCCTATGAAAAAGGATGTCGCTTTGATGGATGGTATGAAATGTTTGATTTTAATAAATGGATGGAAGTTTTTCAGGAAACAGATATAGATCCTAATTTTTTCGCAACTAGGCAAAGAGAATTAACGGAAATGCTTCCTTGGGACTTCATTGATATAGGAGTAAATAAGGAATTTTTAGTTGACGAGTACGAAAAATCATTAGAATATATTACAACACCTGATTGTAGACAACAATGTTTCAACTGTGGTGTAAATAACAAATTAATAGGAGGTGCCTGCCCTCATGTTCAAACTAATAAGCAAGTACAGTAAGACTGGTAATTTAAAATATATTTCACACCTAGATGTTTTAAGATTCATTCAAAGGTCTATAAAAAGAGCAGGATTTCCGGCTAAGTACTCAGAGGGTTTCAATCCACACATGAAAACATCTTTTGGATATCCTTTGTCCTTAGGAATTGAAAGTGTTGGAGAATATTTTGAGATAGAATTAAATGAAAATATAGAACCAGAACAATTTATATTAGGCATGAATAAAGTTTTACCTAAAGAAATGCAAATTATAAAATCAAGAGTTACTGATGACGAAGAATCTATAATGACTAGATGTGCCTATGCAGAATACATCATTAACTTGGAATCAGAAAATATAGATGTCACAATGCTACAGGAATTGTTTAAAGAAATGATGGAAACTGGCGTAATATATAGCAGACAGAAAAAAAATAAGAAAAACAAGCTAGTAACAAAAGAAATTAACACCAAAGAATATATAAAATATTTGAAAGCTGAGAAAATTAGCGACAATAAAATCACTGTTGAAGCTGAATTTTTAACTACTGAGATGGGAAGTATGAAAATTGATGAGTTTCTAAAATTAATAATTGAAAGAGGCTTTAACATTGAATATTATTCTGTTATGAAAATAGATTCATTAGATAAAGAGATGAATCCGATTCTTTAAATTAAGTATGGAATAAGGGTTAATACTTACAGTTATTAACAGGGGGTATTATGAAACAGGTTTTAATAAATAATTCGATTTTTTTTCACCAGGCAGCTATTTTGCAGGATGGTAAGCTGCAAGATTACATGCATGAAGAAAAAAATAATAACAGTGTTGTTGGCAACATATACAAAGGTAGAGTAATGAATATACTGCCTGGTATGGAAGCTGCTTTTGTTGACGTTGGTCTTGACAAAAACGCATACCTATTTACGGATGACCTGCTTTCAGATAAATTCCTTGAGGAAAAAAATATTAAGAAAAAAGATGTTACTAGCATAAGCAAAGTTTTAAAAAAAGGTGATGAAGTTCTTGTGCAAATTGTACGAGAGCCCATAGGTGAGAAGAATGTTGCTGTTACAACAGATATTTCAATTTCAGGAAAATACATTGCAATCATACCAAAGTCAAAAGAGATTAACATTTCTAAAAAAATAAGAAATGTTGAGGAACGAAATAGGCTTATCAAAATTGGTAAAAGCATTATGAAAGATGGCAATGGAATGATTATAAGAACTTTTTCAACAAATTGTTCCATGGAAGAAATTGAGAAAGAATATAAAATGTTAACATCTATTTTTGCACAAATTGAACAGGAATATAGCTACTCTTATGCTCCAAAGCTCTTGTATAAAAATAATTCTTTCATTGAAAAATTATTTTTTGATAATATTGATTTAACTATTGATGAAATTTATGTTGAAGATAAAAAAACAAAAGAGAAAATCGAAAGCCTTATAAAGGGCTACAGTTCAAATGAACTTAAAAACATTAGAATAATTGAATCTAGCAATCCTTTTGAAAAATTTAATGTTGAAAATCAAATTAACATGCTCC
>JBGUET010000056.1:0-9875 GCA_041821225.1 Sedimentibacter sp. | reverse complement strand
GATAAATCGCCTTTACCTAAAGCTTCAAATGCTCCCATTAAATTATCGATGCCAGAGATGACCAAAGGAGTAAAATTATTTGCGGCAATGACTTCCTTCATTTCTGACAATATGCCATGTTCTAGTGGATATTTTTTACCTGTAAAACTTCCTTCAAGATCAGGACGTGTTTCTTTAAATGATGATATATCTATATTTTGAGATTCAAACATTTTATCAAGCTCTTCAAAAGAAATAACACCGTCCATTACACCGGAAAGCTGATAGCCGTAGGCTTCACACTTTTTAGATATACAAGGTCCAAGGAAGACTATGTATGCATCTTTCCCATGGCGCTTTCTTATCATTTTACAGTGAGCAATCATAGGTGAATCTATAGGCATCAAATATTTTATAAGATCTGGATAATAGGTTTGTACCATCATATTTACAGTAGGGCAGCATGTAGTAATTAAATTATCCGAATTAGTTTGGTTAATATATTCTCCATAAAGCTCTGTAACTTTAGAAGCACCTATGGCGGTTTCCTCTATTAAAGATACACCCAAATGCTTTAAAACAGATATAAGCTTGTACGGCTCTTCATAAACACCAAGGTATGATGGTGCTATGGATATGATTACTTTTTTACCTTGATTGATTGCTTCAATGACACTTTCCAAGTCACTGTGAATATTCCTTGCATTTTGTGGACAAACCTGAAAGCAAGTACCGCAGGCAATGCATTTTTCCTCCACTATTTGAGCACGGTCATCAATCATTTTTATAGCTTTTACTGAACAATTTCTTACGCATTTATAGCAGTTTTTACAATTTGTTGGGAAAAAATCAAGTATTCTCATTTTAGCTCCTTACACAGTTCATAACGAATTCATCAAAAAAATTCTCAGCATTATCAGGGTTTACAGAATAAATTTTATCATTAAGACTCACAGAAACTGCTTCTGTGCAATGTCCAAAGCAAAAGGCACCCTTAATTTCTACTTTGTCCATAACTTGTCTGTTTTGAATACAATATTTGAAAATATCAATAACTTCTTTAGATCCTTTTAAATGACACGCGCTTCCCACACATATTTTTAACTCTATCATTACTTACCTCAACAATAATTTAATTTTAATATATAATACTATAATATTATAGTATTTAAGTGTATAAAGTCAATAGTTAGTTAAAAAAATAACAAAAAAATACGATTTTATGACATCTATGAAAGAAGTTGAAATAATTTTATCCTTGACTATTAATAATTTAAATGATATCATTGTAGCACTTACCGAGAAATTACCTTGATTTTCCAAAAAAATAAAAACTAAATATTTGTAAGGAGGTTTTTTTATGGAGAAAAACCAATTAGTGAGTTTGAAACTTCCAGAACTCAAAGAACTGGCAAAAACATTAGGATTTCATGATGCCTATAAGTATAAAAAAGAAGAATTGCTTTTAAAATTAAAAAATTATTATGAAAATTCCCATGAAACTGAAAATATTGAACAAACAGAAATGCTAAAAAAGGAAAATATAGAAATAGATAAAAGTGAAAAAAAACACAAGGTAAAACTTGTTGAAAAGGCTAAAACTTTAAAAAAGTTTGAAAACAACAATGAAATTGAAGAAGCGGATAATACAGAAGATCAAATTGCAAATTTGCCTGATAAAATAGTAGAAGAAATTGAATCAACTGGAGAGGATGCAGTAAAGGTAGCAGGTATTTTAGAAACTCATTCAGATGGTTATGGATTTTTAAGAACTAATAATTATTTAACAAGTGACGAAGACGTATACATATCTCCCTCCCAAATCAGACGATTCCATATGAAAACGGGTGACAAAATTACTGGAATTACAAGACCTCCTAAGCAAGGAGAAAAATTCAAAGCTTTGTTGTATGTTAGACAAGTAAATGACTTAGACCCAGAGCTGGCAAGAAATAGAAAAGATTTCGATTCACTCACCCCAATATATCCCAACAAAAGAATTAAACTTGAAAAATCTTCTATTGATATTACAATGAGAATAATAGATTTAATTGCACCTATTGGAAAGGGACAAAGAGGTATGATTGTTGCGCCTCCTAAGGCAGGAAAAACAACAATTTTAAAAAATATGGCAAACAGTATAGCCGAAAATTATCCAGAAATTGAAATTATCATGCTATTGATTGATGAGCGTCCAGAAGAAGTTACGGATATGAAAAGGTCGGTTAAGGGCGATGTGGTTTATTCAACATTTGACGAACTTCCTAAAAATCATATTAAAGTTGCAGAGATGGTTTTAGAAAGGGCCAAAAGACTAGTAGAGCATGGGAAGGATGTAGTTATTCTTTTAGACAGCATTACAAGACTTGCAAGGGCATACAATCTTACAATTACCCCAACAGGTAGAACATTGTCAGGTGGACTTGACCCTGGGGCATTATATGGTCCAAAAAGATTTTTTGGTGCTGCAAGAAACATAGAATTTGGTGGAAGCTTGACAATCCTTGCAAGTGCTCTTATTGAAACTGGAAGCCGCATGGATGACATGATATTTGAAGAGTTTAAAGGTACAGGAAACATGGAAATCCATCTTGATAGAAAACTTTCAGAGAAAAGAGTATTTCCAGCAATTGATATTAATAAATCTGGAACAAGAAGAGAAGAACTCTTGTTAAACAGCGAAGAAATGCAGGCAATATGGCAGTTAAGAAAAGCAATGAGTAATTTTTCTGCTGCTGATGTAACTGAAAGAATAATAGATGGTTTGGTAAAAACCAAGTCAAATGAAGACTTTATCAAACAAGCAGCAACGCAATTGTTAAATATTGAAAAAATGAAAGATGATCTTATTGACAGGAACTATTAAATTTAGTATTATAAAAAAGAAGTCGCAAAAAAGCATTGTATTATTTAAAAAGCTATGATATAATACTCAAGGTAAATTGATAATATTATGTAATTAATATATAGATTGAGAAAGAGGTGAACATGATGAAAAAAGGAATACATCCAGATTATAAAACTGTTACTGTAAAATGCGCATGTGGAAATACATTTGAAACTGGTTCAGTACTAGACGAAATTAAAGTTGAAATATGTTCAGAATGCCATCCATTCTTTACTGGTAAACAAAAGTTTATCGATAAAGGCGGAAGAGTTGACAGATTTAAGAAAAAATACAACATGGAATAATTTTCAAAAGCACTTTTGGGCAAATCTGAGGCAAATTTCGGATTTGCCTTTTAGTTTGCCCAAAAGTTAATCATTAATATAGCTACCTTAATAAGTTTTAAAATCGAATTTGAATTTTGTGTGTTAAAAATGTATTGACATATGAGTTGGGAAATATTACAAAATAGCTTTATTGGAGGTTGTATGTACAAAGTAGATTTAAACAGTGATTTGGGGGAAAGCTTTGGCAACTATAATCTGGGGCTGGACAAGGATGTATTGAAAAGCATTTCATCTGCTAACATTGCCTGTGGTTGGCATGCTGGGGACCCTATGATAATGGATAAAACTGTTGCACTGGCTTTTGAATCAAAGGTTGCTATTGGAGCCCATCCTGGATATCCAGACTTAATGGGATTTGGAAGAAGAGAAATAAAAGTGACAAAATTAGAAGCTAAAAATTATATTAAGTATCAAATAGGTGCATTGTGGGCATTTTTGCAAAGCAGAGGGTTAACAATGCAACATGTAAAACCACATGGAGCTCTTTACAACATGGCGGCTAGAGACAAAGAGCTGGCAATGGGGATAGCAGAGGGAATGTATGAGGTGGACAAGAACCTAATATTGGTGGGACTTGCAAACAGTGAACTTATAAATGCCGGCATGGAAGTTGGACTTAAGATAGCAAATGAAGTGTTTGCAGACAGAGCCTACAACATTGACGGTACCTTGGTTTCAAGAAATAAAGAGGGTTCTATGATACATGACAAGGAACTTGCAATTTCAAGAGTTATCAGGATGGTCAAACATGGCAAAGTTAGGTGCATTACAGGCGAAGATATTGACATAAAGGCAGATTCTATTTGCGTTCATGGAGACAATCCACAAGCAGTAGAATTTGTGAAATCCATAAGAAAAGCATTGCAAGCAGAATCTGTAGAAATAATGCCTATGGGCAAGTTTATAGTAAGAGGTTAGAAGAATGTACGACAAAATAAAATATCTTCCATCTGGAGACAAGGCAGTAGTGATGGAATTCGGAAATGAAATATCAAAACAAATAAATTCCAAAATCAGAGATGTTGTACGTTCCATGGAACAGTTGAAAATCCAAGGTATAGAAGAATTATTGCCTACATACAGGTCAATTATGATAATGTATGATCCTTTAAAAATAGAATACGAGAAATTAATCCAAGAACTTGAAAAGCTTAGTAAAAAGACTGTAGATGATAAAACGGAAAAAATTAGGATAGTTGAAATACCCACATTGTACGGAAATGAATTCGGGCCTGATATTGATTTTGTAGCCAGGCACAACGGTATAACAGTGGAAGAGGTCATAAAAATTCATACAGAAACTGACTATTTAGTATATATGTTGGGATTCACTCCTGGATTTGCATATTTAGGAGGAATGAATGAAAAAATAGCAACCCCTAGGCTGTCTTCCCCCAGAATGAAAATTCCTGCAGGCTCCGTAGGCATTGCAGGGTCTCAAACTGGAATGTATCCCACAGAAACACCTGGAGGGTGGCAACTTATAGGACAAACACCTTTAAAGCTTTATGACCCTACAAAAGAGCTGTCTGTGCTTCTAAGCGTGGGAGACTATGTAAGGTATGTTTCAATCACGGAAAAAGAATACTATGATATTAAAAAGCGAGTTCAGGAAGATAGTTATGAAGTAAAAGTAATAATTACCCAAGGGGGTGAGCTTCATGAGTAGCATAAAAGTTTTGAAAGCTGGATTTTTCACCACTGTTCAGGATTTAGGGCGCACAGGATATCAGAAATTCGGAATGCCAGTTGCAGGGGTTATGGACAATTTTTCATGCAGGGTTGCAAATTATCTTGTGGGAAACGATGAAAAAGAGGCTGTTTTGGAAACCACATTTCTAGGACCAGAGCTGGAGTTTTATGAAGACATAATAATTAGCATAACAGGTGCTAATATGAAGCCTAAAATAAACGGCAGAGAAATTCCAATGTGGGAAAGCGTTAAGGTAACTAAAGGAGATAAATTAGTTCTTGGTTCTACGCTCTGTGGATTAAGAAACTATATAGCATTTGGTGGGGAAATAGATTTAAAGCTTGTGAACAACAGCAAATCCACTTTTGTAAAATCGGAAATTGGTGGCTTCAATGGTAGAAAACTTAAGGATAACGATGAGCTAGACATCAAGGTTTCTAAAGCTGCACTAATAGGCAGATACATAGATTCAAAGTATATACCGGAATTAAAGAATAAAAATACAATCAGAGTTATAATGGGACCACAAGAAGATTATTTTACTGAGGAAGGGATAAACACGTTTTTAAGCCTCAAGGGTTACAAAATAACCAAGGAAGCTGATCGAATGGGTTATAGATTGGATGGGGACGCCATAAAGCACGAAAAAAAAGCTGATATAATTTCAGATGGTACCGTATTCGGCTCAGTACAGGTACCAGCAAATGGGAAACCAATTATTCTCATGGCCGATAGACAGACAACAGGTGGTTATACGAAAATCGCCACTGTTATTTCACCAGATCTGCCAATGGTGGCACAAATGGGTTATGACAATGAAATAATATTTGAAAAAGTTTCATTAGAAGAAGCTCACCAAATATATAAAGAGTATGAAAATAGGCTTGCTATAATAAAAAACCAGATTTCCAAATGTCAAACAAACAATGAAGGGGCATTTAATGGAACAAATCATGAGAACATTGTGCATTCTAAAACAATGAAGATTGCAATAAATGGGAAAAGTTATGTGGTAGATGTGCAGGAAGTCAGATAGTAAAAAACTGAATATAAAAATAAAGGGGACGAATCTTTGAATCAACAAAAGTATCCAAGCATCTCAATGGGTTTGGAGATTAAGTCTTTAATTTTTTCAGTATCCTTCTCTTCAATTGTTATGAGGCAGCAGCAAGAAGGACCTCCTGAGTTTTTTAAATTTACAGAAATATTATCCTTGAATTTGAAATCCAAATGATTGTATTTGCTCAAATCTTCTAGTTCAGCAGCTGTTCCTCTTGAACCAATGGGTACAATTTCTTTTATTAAATCACTAAGGTACAATTGCTCATAATCGTCAATATCTAAGATTTTATCAGGATTATTTACCACATCATTTCCAACAAGAGGGATACCTAGAAGCATGCACACGTGATTTTTACATGTCTTTTTATATTTTAACTTATGCTTTTCACAAATGCCTACACAAGTAACTCCCATTGAAGTCTGAATTGTTTTTATATTTTCTTCTGTGCTTCCTGTCAAATGAATATCTGCTGTTTTAACTTTAGATATTACTTCTTGAAATCCTTCAATAAGCTGTTTCCCCGTATCATTCATTTCAACAGCAAGTCCGTCAGCCAATACTATGGGCGTAAAACCCATGCTCATAAGTTCAGCTAGCACCACTTTGCCTGTTTGATATGCAGTAAGCTGTGGTGAAGCCTTCACTGTGTCAAATTCTTTATAGCCTACCCCTCCGCAAGAATCGCAGGCAATTCCTAAATATCTATTTTCATCAATACTTATTACGGTTAGGTCTCGCATTTGTTTTATTTCCACTTTAATCTCCTTGAACAATAATGCTAATTTTAACATATATGCCAACAAGTTTCACTGATATATACAAAACAAACTTATTAAGAAAAATTAACATCTGTTTTGGTTGAAAATGCAATTACTATTTCAATCTCATGTCAATGAATGAAGATTTCTATAGTTTAATAAAAAAGGTGGATGCTTCAATGTAAAATACAAAAGATATTTACTGAAAAGTGGATTATATGTGATATAATACAATAATTGATTACAATACTTAATATTAATTAGGGTGAAATATGGATAGCACTAACTTTGAAAAAGAAAAGAAAGAAGTTCTTCATTATCGCTGGATTATTTATTTTCTTTTAGCAATGGTATACTTCTTATCAAATTTTCATAAATTTTCAGCAGGAGTAATGCAAGATGAATTAATTGATTCATTTCATCTCTCAACAGCCGCCTTTGGAAACTTGAGCAGCATGATATTCTATTCTTATTTAATTATGCAGATTCCAACGGGAATACTTGTAGATAATTTGGGTCCGCGAAAAACAGTAACATTAGGATGTCTTGTAACTGCTTTGGGTTCTGTAATGTTTGCAGTTTCACAGGTGGATATGATGGCCAACATAAGCAGATTTATTATTGGAATTGGAATATCAGTGTCTTATATATCCTTAATAAAAATACAAACAAATTGGTTTCGGTCCAGAGAGTTTGCTACAATGACGGGAATAACTTTTTTAATAGGTAACCTTGGCAGCGTATTGGCACAAACACCACTGAGACTATTAGTTGAAGCATTTTCATGGAGAAGCATATATTTGGCTTTTGGTGCAATCTCTGCCTTTATGGGATTGTTGGTTTATATTGTTGTGAGAAATTCTCCCGAAGATATGGGATTGATTTCTATAGATTTAATTGAGGGCAAAAATCATGCTGCTGTTGAAAATCAAAATAAAGAAAAAATTAAAATCACGAAATCTCTTAAAAATATAGTTTTAAATCATTATAATTGGTCGACACTTGCTGTTGTATTTTCTCTTGGGGCAATTACGTCCATACTATCAGGCTCTTTTGGCGCTGTTTATATTCGTGACACATATAAAATACCATTGCTAGATGCTTCTAAATTTACAATGATACTTACATTGGGCTTGGCAATAGGTTCCACAATTATAGGGTATTTATCTGACTATTTCAGGAGAAGAAAAATATTCATGTTAATTTTAATCAGTACAATGAATTTAATATGGATATATATTGTACTAATATGCAAAGGCAGGCCTGGTATTGAAGTACTTAAAATGTTATACTTTTTGACTGGTGTATCCTTGTCATCTTGCTTGTTGTCATATACAGTTGCAAAGGAGTATAACAAATTAAATATTGCCGGTATGGCTACATCTTGTTTAGGACTTTTAGAATTTATAGGGAGTGCTTTAGGGCCTGTTATTGTTGGTAAATTAATAGATATTAATTCAACATTATATTCAGGAGGAGAATTGTACTCAAAGGCCTTTATTGTATTAGTATTTTGTAACGTTATAGCTTTTGTAGGAACAATTCTTGTAAAAGAAACAAAAGGTGAAAATATATATGACGAAATACTTCTTGAGTCAAAGATTGAATAATTAAAAATTTCTACAAATGGTGTGAAAATATTTTTGTTTAAAATGAGATTTTTATAGATGGTTTAGACGTGTTTGAAATACAATATTGTTGTGCATTGCTTTTTTTTATGCTATAATTATTTAAAAATTACCATAATGAGGTCAGGTGGTTAAGTTGTCACACCAAGCAATATACAGAAAATTCCGTCCTAAGATATTTGATGATGTACTAGGGCAGGAGCATGTTACGAAGACTTTAAAAAATCAAATAATGTCAGATAATATTGCCCATGCTTATATTTTTAGTGGCATTAGGGGTACAGGAAAAACATCAACTGCTAAAATATTTGCAAGAGCGGTAAACTGTCTCAATAATCATGATGGCAATCCTTGCAATGAATGTGAAATATGCAAAAGCACATTGAATGAAACAAATATGGATGTTATAGAAATGGATGCGGCTTCAAATAACGGAGTTGAAGATATTAGAGAACTTAGGGACAAAGTAAAATTTCTTCCTCTAAAAAGCAAGTACAAAGTATATATAATAGATGAAGTTCACATGCTGTCAAAGGGCGCATTTAATGCATTGTTAAAAACTCTTGAGGAACCACCAGAACACTTGTTATTCATTCTTGCAACAACAGAACCTCAAAAGATACCAGCAACTATTTTATCAAGATGTCAGAGATTTGATTTAAAAAGAATTAAATCTTCTATCATTGTAGATAACATGAAGAAAATATGTGATGAAATAAATGTGAAATATGAAGAAAAAGCATTAAAACTAATAGCTGCCAATTCAGAAGGGGCAATGAGAGATGCTTTAAGTATATTGGACAGGTGTGTTTCTTTCAATGAGGATATGGTAGATTATGAAACAGTAATAAATTTGTTGGGAACAGTAAATTATCAGGTTATTATTAAAGCAGCAAATTCTATAATGGAAAAAAGCATAGAAAAAACTATGGTCTTAGTTGACGATATACTTAATAGTGGAAAAGAAATCACTCTATTCCTTGATGAATTGATTATATATTTTAGAAATATGCTTATTATTAAAACTACTAATTCAACAGATAATTTAATGAGGGTTTCAGAAGATGAGGCAGAAGAACTTAAAAAGGCAAGTACTAAAGTTTCTGTTGATGAAATTGTAAACTTTATTGAGGAAATTTCAACTGCCCAGCTAGAATGTAAAAGAGCATTAAATCCAAGAGTGATCTTAGAAACTAAATTAATAAAAATGCTTCATGGTGCAAATCGTACAGACATGAATATTCTTATTAAAAGAATTGAAGAATTAGAAAACAACATAAATAATAATAACATAGTTGTAAAAAAACAAACAAAAGCACCTGTGAAAAAACAGGAAGCAGTTTCACACATAGAATCCTTTCAAGCAGAAACAAAGAAGAAAGATATACAAGAAAGTATAAAAAACAAAGATGTTTCTGAAAAAGAGCAGGAAATAAAATTATTTGAAAACAAAAGTGATGAAGCAATATTCAATGCTATAAATAAAGGATGGCAGACAATTCTTAAAAAAATAAGAAGCG
>JBGUET010000055.1:0-9900 GCA_041821225.1 Sedimentibacter sp. | reverse complement strand
CTGGGTCGTTAGGATGAGTATCTAAAAAAAGGGAGAGGTCCAAAAGAGCAAATTGTAATTTTTGAATATCCATAAGCATAGCGTGGTTTTGATTTAGATTACTAATGTATTATTTAGAAAATAGGCTAATGAAATTTTAGGAAAGTAGTCTGTGTTATTTTGAATGGTTGAAATAGTATTAAATACAATCGTTTAACTTCTTATAAAATTAAATAAATTAAGGGGTAAAATAGTTAAACTTTCAAGTACAATAATGCGGTTCTTATTTTAAAAAAATCAATCAAAAATAACCGTTCCTAGTGGTTAAGGGTAATTGACTTTTAACACATATTAAAGTACAATCTTTATAAAAAAACATTGAGGTTAATATGAAAAAGTTATTACTATTATTTATTTTGGCTACAGCAATACTAACTACATCGTGTTCAGATTCAGAAAAACCGGAGGATATTGATAATAGTACTTCCGCTATTGTTTATGAAAATAAGACTGAACAAAAGGTTTATGAAGAAGTGACCGAGGTTTTTGACGCAGTTAAAAAATATGACGAAACAGCTATAAAGAAACAATTTGGTGAAGATTTTTTTGATTATTTTATAGGTGACTCAGAGTCATTAAAACTTCTTACCAGCAAAATGGAATACAAGGTTAACTCTATTGAACTAAATGATTCTAAGGATAGGGCCTATGTTGAAATGAGTATAACCGGGATAGATACTGCAAAGATAATGTATGAAATACTCATGTTTAACAATGGTTTTCCGGGTTTGCTAGAAAATAACAAAAGAATAGAAAAAGTTATGGATGACATTACTGTTAATGTAGTAAACAGAAATATTAACAACCCTGTGGAAAATACCATAAATATAACAGTTAACAAGGAAGGCTTTAATTGGGAAATTGTAAATGACATTATGATAAGAGAATCAATTGTAGGAAGCAGCATACCTTACGACGATATTTATAAGAAGGTTTCTGCTAATATCATGAATTTAAGAAAAACCATAGCTGAAATGTACGATATTGAAAGACCTAATATTTTATTAGAAGAGTATACAAACAAAAAGTTAACTGAATTTTGTGAAAATTATTTAAGTGAGCATATAAATGATTATCCGTTTTCAGAGGCCTTTGTGGACGAAAAGTAGAATTAATATGTTTAATGCAAATAAATCTTACAGGCCTTAAGAAAAGCTAATGAACTGTTGCTTTAAACTACATATAATTGCATAAAAACTGCGATTCTAAATGAATCGCTGTATTTATGCAATTTTTTCTGAGTTAAACTGCGAGCCAGATAATCGTTTATCTGCAACAATACTTTCTAGTTCTTTAAGAAGCAGTTGTTGCAGCATTTAATGATATTTTTTCATCTCATTTAATCCTGTCAGTACAGATGCCACTCCTAACTCCTATATTAATACACTAATTCGTATACGTTTAATTCACTGCTTTTTCTTAATTTCCCAAGCATTGGAACAATTCTTGTGAAATGTTCTGTTTTCTCATGTTTTTTCAATGCCTCAATGCTTTCCCACTCTTCAATCATAGTCAAAATTGATGAGTCCTTAATGTCTCTACACAAATTATATGCAATGCAACCATTTTCTTCTCTTGTCTCGTTCACCAATTCTTCATACATTTTAATTGCTTCGTCTGTTTTGTCCTCGTAAAATATTCCTTTTGCTACTACCTTAATCATAATTACCTCCATGTATTTTATTTATTTATGCATGCTCATATTGGAGCTTGTATAGCTTGTAGTAAATTCCCTTTTTCGACAATAATTCTTGATGTGTTCCTTCTTCTCTTATTTCTCCTTTGTGCATTACAATTATTTTGTTTGAATTCTGTATTGTAGATAATCTGTGTGCAACAATAAGAGTTGTTCTGCCTTTCATTAATTTATTCAAAGCATCTTGAATTAGAACCTCTGTCTCTGTGTCTATGTTTGCAGTAGCTTCGTCAAGAATTAATATGTCAGGGTTGAATGCCAATGTCCTAGCAAATGATATGAGCTGCCTTTGACCTGCAGAAAAAGCCGCTCCATTTTCTATTACATGTTCATCATATTGGTTGTTTAGTTTTGTAATAAAGTTATGAGCGTTTACGTACTTTGATGCATTGATTATTTCGGTATCAGTGATATTTTCGTTTTTAAGCCTTATGTTGCTTTTAATATCTCCTGAAAATAAAAATACATCTTGCAGCATTTGACCAATATTTTTTCTTAAACTTGAAACTTTAATGTCCTTAATGTTTATGTCATCTATTAGAATTTCACCTTTTTGTATGTCATAATACCTACAAATTAAATTTTGAATGGTTGTTTTTCCAGCACCAGTTGCGCCTACAAATGCTACATTTTCACCGGGATTAACCTTGAATGAAACATTCTTTAATATCCATTCATCGTCCTTATAACTAAACCACACGTTTTTAAATTCAATGCTTCCTTTGAAATTCTTTATTTCAACTGCATTTATGCCATCCTTTATTTCAGGCTCTTCATCTAACAGCCCAAAAATTCTTTCTGATGCAGCCATGGCAGACTGCACTATGTTTAACTGTTCCGCAAGCTCTTGTATTGGTTCGAAAAATTTACTTATGTACCTTTGAAATACTACTATGGTTCCAATGGAAATGGAACTTGCAACAACCATTTTCCCTCCAAACCACAGCAGTATTGACATGGCGGTAATGTTCATAAGAAAGTTTGTAGGGTTATAAATGCTGAAAGCAAATAATTGTTTAATATTTTCTTTTCTTAATTTTTCGTTTTCAAATTTAAAATTATTAAAAATTTCATTTTCTACTGCAAATATTTGGACAATTTTCATTCCTGAAATATGCTCTGATATGAATGAATTCATAGCAGAAATTTTGTTTCGTATTTCTCTGTAAATTTTCTTGGACGTATTTTCAAAAATAAATGTGAACAGTGCAATAAATGGTATTATGGTAAAAGTCATTAAGGAAAGCTTCACATTGTATGTTAGCATTGTAATGATAACACCTAACAAAATAAAACAGCTTTTTAAAATATTGACAATTACGCTGGTATACATTTCATTTAGCGCTTCAGTATCGTTAGTTACTCTTGTTACAAGCTTTCCAAGGGGATTTTGTGTAAAAAAGTTTATTGAAAGTTCATTTAAGTGAGCGTACACTTCCATTCTAATGGTGTAAATTATTTTCTGACCTGCCTTGGCCAGAATCATAGCCTGTGCATAATTTAAGAAAAAAATCACCACTACTGTGGATAAATATATAAAACTAATTCTAATAACACCTTGAATATCTGATTGTTGATTTACTCCTGAGGGAAAAGTAGTTACTGTACTGCTTCCATAATGAGACAAAAATTTATCTATTGCCTCTCCAATGAGTATGGGTTGATACAATTCTATAGCTACTATTATGAATATAATTAAAATCGCCAAAATAAACTGCCAAATATTAGGTCTAGCATATTTCAAAAGCCTTTTATACAGGTTTTTAGGTATTTTTCTTATTCCTTCATAATTTTCATTTTTCATATACAACCTCTAATCTTGCTCTTCTAGCATTTTTTCCAACAATTGTTTTTCATAAATTGAATTATAAAGACCTTTATTCTGTACAAGTTGTTCATGTGTTCCTTGTTCTGCAATTCTACCTTCTTCTAAAACAATAATAATATCTGCATTCTGTATGGTTGAAATTCTATGAGCAATAATAATGTTGGTTTTGCCAACTCGGTTTACCTTAATGTTTTTTAATATTTTCTCCTCTGTATCTGTATCTACAGCAGAAACGGAATCATCGAGTATAAGAATTTCCGGCTGCTTTATTAATGCCCTTGCTATTGATATTCGCTGCTTTTGTCCACCTGAAAGAGATACACCTTTTTCTCCAATTATTGTATCGTAACCATGTTTGAATTCTATTATATTATCATGTACATCAGCATTTTTTGCTGCTTCTATTATTTCGTCTATATTAGAATTTCGAAGACCAAAGTCAATATTGTTTGCTATTGAATCAGAAAACAAAAAATTATCCTGTGGAACATAACCTATATTTTTTCGAAGTACGCCTAAAGGAATGTTTAAAATATCTTGTCCTCCAATGAAAATCGAATTTTTATCTACATCAAATATTCTTAGAATAAGATTTACTAAAGTGGTTTTGCCACATCCTGTCCTTCCAACTATTCCAAGAGTTTGTCCTTTTTCAACTTTAAAATTAATGTTATTTAAAACATATTTTTCAGTGCCTGGATATTTGTAGCTCAAGTTCTTAACATCTATGGTTCCTGTTAAGCTATTTATGTCAGAAGATTTTTCTAAATCCTCAATTTCTACAGGTGCATTTAAAATGTTTTCTACTCTATCCAAAGATGCAGAACCCATAGTAAAAAGGTTAATAGTCATGCCTGTTGCTACCATAGGCCATACAAGCATACCGATATATTGAATAAAGGCTGTGAATTCTCCTAAAGTTATTCGACCAATTATTGTTATATAGCCTCCATATCCAATTGCAACAGCTAATGCCAAACCTGATATCATCTGCATGAATGGATGCATTAAATTTTGTATTTTACTAAGATTAATATTCTTGTCATATGTATTTTTGTTGCATTTTTCAAAGGACTTTATAATTTTATCTTCCTGAATAAAAGATTTAATCACTTTTATACCAGATAAGTTTTCTTGTACAAAATTTGATAAATCAGAAAATGCTTCTTGCTTTTTACTAAAGCGCTCGTGCAGTTCCCTACCCATTAGACGTACTGATACAGCAATAAATAGTAAAGGTATTACAGCAACAATGGTAAGTTTTAAATCGATTTCCATCACCATGTTATATATGGTGATAGTGCCTAAGGCAATTACATCGAATAAAGTTAATATGCCAGGTCCTAATGCCATCCGCACAGCTTCTAAGTCATTTGTCATATGGGCCATTATTTCACCTGTGCCGTGCTGTTGATAATATGTTGAGGACATTTTTTCAAGATGACTAAACATGTCATTTCTTATATCTCTTTCAATGCTACGAGATGTGCCGAATATAAAATACCTCCACAATATTCTTCCTACATATACGGTACCTGCTATAGCAAAAAGCTTTAGAATTGCAGTTTTAACAAATGTCATCTCAATATTGCTCGATCTAATTTCATCTATAACATTTCCAACTATAATAGGAACTCTTGTTTGGGCAATATCAACGATTAGAAGGGCAATTATACCAAATATATAATTAACTAAATACTTCTTGAAAAAACTTCTTATATATAGGCTTTTCATGAAACTAGAAGGTTTGTTATTTTTTTGTTTAGAATTCATATTGCACTCCTAAAAATGATATAAGTACATTATACTATTTATTTAAAAATTTAGTAGCGTTTTCTTTAGAGAAATTATAAAAAAAATTCATATTTAATTATAGTTTTTAAAATGAGAAAAATCAAACAAACAATTAGTTATATTTAATACAAAATTCCTTAAATATAATTGACAAGTTTATAGAAATATGGTAACATTACCACAGTAATTGGAAAGTGGGAGCTTAGCTCAGCTGGGAGAGCATCTGCCTTACAAGCAGGGGGTCATAGGTTCGAGCCCTATAGTTCCCACCACTTTTTAAATACAAAGCTATTAATAAGAATAACAGCGAATTAAGATGGTGACATCTTTTTTTTATTTTTTGACTAAATATATTTAAAAAGCATAAATATAATAAAACTTGTAAATTTTTAAAAAAGTAGTTGACAAATATTAAGTCAAAGGCTATAATTGTATAAAAATGATTTGTTATGTATAATTTAATGATTGGAACAGTAAATTAAATAAAGCTTCAGCGAGTCGAAATAGAGTGTGAGTTCGGCAGTGTTGTTTAATTGAAAAGAATCCATGAAGAGATTCTCAGAAGTAGCAGTATGAGAATACGGTTAAATACCGTTATAATGAAAGAGCAACAGCTGTTTTAAAAAAGAGTGGTACCGCGGTGTAAACTGCCTCTTTATAAGCAGTTTTTTTATGCGAAATTTTAAGTTAATTAATAACCAACCAATGAATATATATACACAAAATCAGAAATGAAATAAAAAATAAGAAGCAAAAATTTGGAGGATTAAAATGGAAAAGGAAAAAGTAGTATTAGCATATTCAGGTGGATTAGATACATCAATTATAATACCATGGATTAAGGAAAATTATAACGATTTAGACATTATAGCTTGCTGCGTAAATGTTGGACAGGAAGATAACATGGAACAGGTACAGAAAAAAGCAATTTCTTCAGGAGCAAGCAAAGTCTATGTAGAAAATGTTGTTAATGAATTTGTTGAAGAATATGTATATAAAGGAATTAAAGCAAATGCTGCTTACGAAGGTAAATATCTTTTGGGAACCGCTTATGCAAGACCATTAATTGCAAAAAAACTTGTTGAAGTAGCCCACAAAGAGGGAGCAAAGTACATTGCTCACGGCTGCACAGGAAAAGGAAATGACCAAGTTCGTTTAGAAGTAGCTATAGCTTCTTTGGATCCAACTATACAAATCATAGCACCATGGCGTATATGGGATATCACTTCAAGAGAAGAGGCCATAGATTATGCAGAGGCTAAAAATATTGATCTTAATGGAATAACAAAGAAAAGAATATATTCTCGTGACCAGAATATTCTTCATATAAGTCATGAAGGTGGAATGCTTGAAAATCCTGCAAATGAACCTGATTTTGATGAACTTTTAATGATGACTAACACAGTTGAAAAGGCACCTGATACTGCTGAATATGTAGAAATAGAATTTAATAAAGGAATACCATACAAGTTAAACGGCGAAAAGTTAAACGGTGAGAAAATGCTTAAAGCATTAAATAAAATAGGTGGTAATCACGGAATTGGAGTTATAGACCTATTAGAAAACAGACTTGTTGGAATGAAATCAAGAGGCGTATATGAAACACCAGGAGGAACTGTCCTGCTTGAAGCTCATAAGTATCTTGAAAGTTTTGTTTTAGAAAAAGAAACTGCACATTTTAAAGAAGGTATCAGTCAGAAATATGCAGAAATGGTATACAATGCAATGTGGTTTAGTGGACTTAAAGATGCATTTGATGCATTCATAGATTCAACACAAGAAAAAGTTACAGGGGTAGTTAAGTTGAAATTATACAAAGGCACTATAAAATTTGCCGGTATGACATCTGAAAATGCACTGTATAACGAATCAATTTCTTCATTTAGCACGGGAGATTTATACGACCAAAAGGATGCAACAGGATTCATTCATTTATATAGTCTGCCATACAAAATCCAGGCACTTAATAAAATGAACAGCCATAAAAATAATTCTTCAGAGGTTGTATACAGCTTCAAGGAATAATAAATAAGCATATTGAGAGCAATTAGAGAGAGAAATCTCTCTTTTTTTATTTTAGATGAACAATGCCTATACATGGGTAGACATATTGTTATGCCCTACATTTCTTAAATTTAAGATTCAATTAATAAATGTAGGGTATACTTACCTTAAATTATATATAAACTATAGATAATTTAAAGTATAAATTGTTTTATTTGGAGGACTAGATGAAAGAACAAAAGGATAATAAAAAACCGTTTATTTATTATTATATGATAGTGATGTTGGTGATTATATTGCTTAATGCAATTGTATTTCCATACGTTGCAAAATTGCAGTCGAAGATAAATGAAGTAGATTATGGAACATTTTTATCAATGGTTGAGGCAGGAAATGTGTCTAAAGTTGAAATTGGTGAAACACAAATTTCATTCACTTCAAATTCAAGTGAGGAAGAGATTTTTATAACAGGTAAAATGGATGATCCAAATTTAGTTGACAGATTGCGTTCTTCTGCAACAAAGATTGAATTCGGTCAAGTAATACCTCAAGAAAATTCCACATTGTTAACCGCCATATTGTCATGGGTATTTCCATTACTGTTATTTATTTTTATAGGCCAACTTTTATCTAAGCAGTTGCAAAAAAAGATGGGTACCGGTGTAATGCAGTTTGGTAAAAGCAATGCTAAGGTATATGTGGAGGCGCAGACAGGCAAAACATTTGATGACGTTGCTGGTCAGGACGAGGCAAAGGAAGCCTTGACAGAAATAGTTGATTTCCTACACAACCCTAATAAATATGAAGAAATTGGAGCATCAATGCCAAAGGGAGCATTGTTAGTTGGACCTCCTGGTACAGGAAAGACATTGCTGGCTAAAGCAGTGGCAGGAGAAGCTAAAGTACCTTTCTTTTCAATTTCTGGATCTGAGTTTGTTGAAATGTTTGTTGGTATGGGAGCTGCTAAAGTTAGAGACTTATTTAAGCAAGCTCAAGAGAAAGCTCCATGCATTGTTTTTATAGATGAAATTGATACAATAGGTAAAAAAAGAGATAATGGTGGTATTGGCGGCAATGATGAAAGAGAGCAAACATTAAATCAGCTGTTGTCAGAGATGGATGGATTTGATTCTAAAAAAGGAGTTGTAATTCTTGCAGCTACTAACAGACCTGAATCATTGGATAAAGCACTATTAAGGCCGGGACGTTTTGATAGACGTATACCAGTTGAACTTCCAGATTTAGCTGGACGTGAAGCAATTTTGAAAGTTCATATAAAAAATGTAAAAACAGAAGAAAATATTGATTACAATGCTATTGCAAGAGCAACTGCAGGGGCAAGTGGTGCAGATTTAGCTAATATTATTAATGAAGGAGCACTGAGAGCTGTAAAGAATGGCAGAAATAAAACTTCAGAGGCAGATTTAGAAGAAGCGGTAGAAGTTGTAATTGCAGGTTATCAACGAAAAAATGCGGTTATATCTCCAAAAGAGAAAAAAATTGTTGCATATCATGAGATAGGTCATGCTTTAGTTGCTGCTAAGCAAACTGAATCTGCACCTGTTCATAAAATTACAATTATCCCAAGAACATCAGGGGCTCTTGGATATACAATGCAAGTTGAAGAAGAAGAAAGATTATTGGTCACAAAAGAAGAAGCATTTAATAAAATTGTAACCTTCACAGGAGGCCGTGCAGCAGAAGAATTGATTTTCAATACATTTACAACTGGAGCATCAAATGATATTGAACAAGCTACTAAGCTTGCAAGAGCCATGGTAACACGATATGGAATGAGCAAAGATTTTGACATGATGGCTCTTGAAACAGTGAGCAATCCATATTTAAGCTCAGATGCATCTTTATCTTGTTCTTCTAATACTTCAGGTAAAATTGATGATGAAGTACTTAATATAATTAAAACAGCACATCAGAAAGCTTCTGCAATATTAAGTGAGAATGTTGACAAGCTCCATGAGTTAGCTAAATATTTAATAGAAAAAGAAACCATTACTGGGGAAGAATTTATGGAGATTTTGAAAAAATAGTAATTAGATCTGAGTATATGCAGATGATTTAGTATTTGCATAAAAACCGAGGTGGTGACTTAGTGCGAGAAACAATATTAAAAAATGAATTATGGGATTTAGTAAGAATAACTTCTATGAATTTGGAAGCTGCATACAAACCTATTGTTGAATCTCATGGGTTAACGGTTATGCAAAGTCGGATTTTAATAGCCATTGGAGAGAATGAGCTTATTAACATTGGAAGAATATCGAATATATTAGAAGTAAGCAGCGGTAATGCATCAAATATGTGTAAAAGGTTGGAAAAAGAAGGCTTTATAAAACGTATAAGAAGTACAAACGACGAAAGAATTGTTGAACTTGCATTAACTAATAAAGGAATAATAACAAAAGAAATAATTTGTGATGATATTAATAAAAGGTTTAAACCAGTTATAGAAAATAGATCAAAAGAAGAGTTTGATACAATTATAATAGGAATTAAAAAACTTAATGAATTGTTGACAGAC
>JBGUET010000054.1:0-9967 GCA_041821225.1 Sedimentibacter sp. | reverse complement strand
CCGATTTTTTTTTATAAAATTGTATTGAGTTATGGACCTAATAATAGACTTGTAATTTATATTAGTTTGCTTTTGAAGCTAATGATCACTTTAATTCGTTGACACAAAATTACAAGATTGATATAATTATAAGAGATGATTTTAAAGAAATGGAGAAAACTATGCAACCAACAGAACATTCACTTTCTAAAAGTGTGGCCGAGAGCATTAGGAATATGATTTTAGTTGAAAAAAAATATGAACCGAATGAAAAACTTCCAAATGAAAGAGCCTTGGCGGAACAAATGGGTGTGAGCAGGCCTTGTTTAAGAGAAGCTATTAAATTTCTTGTAGCTTGTGGTGTTCTTACTATTAGAAGAGGTGTAGGAACATTTGTAAGTGAAAAACCAGAAATCGTTCCTGACCCTTTTGGATTCAATCAGATTGTAAACCAGAAGAAATTATTGTCGGATTGGTACAATGTTCGTATGATACTAGAAGGAGAAGCTATGAAAATGGTTGTGGACAATGCTAGTGATGAAGAAATAGAAACAATAAGGCAGTTGGCAGAAGAAGTTAAAAAATTAATTGAGGAAGATAATAATGCTTTTATTGAGTTTGACCAAAAATTTCATAAAGCATTGGCTGGTGCAACACATAATGATGTTATGAAAAAAATTCTTCCATCTCTCCATGAGTGGATGTATTTTGGAATAATATCAAATAATTACGAATTTCTTGCTCCGAATTTGAAAAAAAATGCCTATGAAAATCATGATAAAATTCTGCAATTTATTATTATGAAAGACGGAGAGGGAGCAAAATTAGCAATGCGTTATCACATGTTGCAGGGTTTAAAAGATTTAATTTAAAGATATATAAAAAGATATTCGAATGTTTAATTAGTTAAATATTTGGAAGGCTATTAATCGACATAACGGAAAACCACATACTGATTTTAATTCAAGGAGTAATACCTCATAAATGCTATTTGTTGTGTATACTTAATAGTTATATATGCTCAACGTTGATAGAACAACGAAAAATTCAAAAAACGTATATTGACATATCTAATCAAATTATATATAATACTGTAAGAGGTAATACCACAAGCTGCATGAGCTTTTTAAAATAAAATGCATATGACTTTTTAACTAAAACAATATTTGGGTATCTACATTTGGGAAAACGATTGTATCTAACTTTTGGATTTAAATAACTACTTAATTTTAAAAACTAAAATGAAAATAATACATAAAAATTTCAAAAGCAAAAGCATAAATCTACAAATAATTACACTATATTAAATAAAGGGATAAAGTTTTTTATAAAGGAGATAAAATTTGGATAATGTATGCTTAACACCTAAAGAAACGACTGAATCACTCATTATTACAGCGCAAAATAAAGTTTTAATGTCTGTGAGAAAACGTTTGATAATGAGTATAATGGCTGGGCTATACATTTCTCTTGGGGCTCAGGGATTTATAGTAGAGTACGAGAATGTATTTTTAAGAGCAGCAGTATTTCCTGTGGGCTTGATGTTAATTGTTTTAGTTGGAGGAGAATTATTTACAGGTAATTGTCTCATGACATTTGCATTTCTGCAAAAGAAAATCAAATTGAACGCTTATATGAATAGTTTGCTCCAGGTATTCATAGGCAATCTAATAGGTTCTCTAATTGCAGTTGCACTTTTATATGTTGGTGGGTTATATAATAACCATGTTCTTTCCGAAAATATAGTAAAAATTGCAAATGCAAAAATGTCGTTGACATTTATTCAAGCATTATCAAAAGGTATTCTTTGTAACATTCTAGTAGCGCTGGGTGTTTGGTTTGCAACTACTGCAAAAGACACCACTGGCAAGCTTCTTGGGTGCTGGTTTCCTGTAATGCTATTTGTTTTATGCGGATATGAACATGTGGTAGCAAATATGTTTTTTTTACCAATGGCAGCAATATTTGATCACTCAATAACTATATCAAATATAATTACTGGAAATTTCATTCCTGTTGCTATAGGAAATTTCATCGGTGGAGGAATTTTTATTCCAATGATGTATTATAGGGTTTATAATAAATAATACTAAAAATTAATTTTGAGGTGAAAATATGCTTACAGAAATATCATGCCGTGAATTTGCTAGAGAATTAGCATCCAAAAAACCTGTTCCTGGAGGTGGGGGAGCAGCAGCTTTAACAGCAGCCTTGGGAGTAGCTTTAAATACAATGGTTGCAAATTTTTCTATAGGGAAGAAGAAGTTTATAGATTGCACAGGAAAACATGAAGACTTAATAAAACAAGGTGAAGTGTTAAGGGAAAAGCTTGTAGATTTGATAAACAAAGATGCAGAATATTTTGAACCATTATCTAAAGCATATGTTATGCCTTCTAACACGGAAGACGAGAAAAATCAAAAGGAAGAAAAACTACAAAAATGTTTAAAAGTAGCTTGTTCGGCTCCTATGGAAACACTTGAATTAACATATGAAGCAATATTATTGCACAAAGAAATACTGGAAATATCTTCGAAAAATATAATAAGCGATGTAGGCGTAGGAGTTCAATGCCTTAAGGCTGCTTTAAACAGTGCCTATCTTAATGTGCTTATAAATCTAAACTCCATAAATGATGAAGATTATGTTATAATAAATAAGCAAAAATCAGAGAAGCTAGTTAGTGAAGGAATAGAAATTGCTGACGAGGTTTATGATGCGGTTGTTAAAATCATAAATGGATAGGAAGGAACAAAAATGGGAGAATTATTAAAAGGAAAACCCGTTGCTGATGCAATAACACTCCAAGTAAAAAATGGAGTTGAAGAATTAAAATCTAAAAACATTTTTCCAAAACTCATGATTGTTAGAGTTGGAGAAAGAAAAGATGACTTGTCCTACGAAAGGGCAGCTATAAAAAGAATGCAGTCATGCGATATAGAATGTGAAGTTACAGCATTGAGTGGAGACATAGGACAAAATGAATTTATTGAAAAACTAAAATCTGTAAATAACGATAAAACAGTACATGGTATATTATTATTCAGGCCTTTGCCAAAACAAATAGACGAAAATATAGTAAAACATATAATAAGTCCTGAAAAGGATATAGACTGTTTTAATCCTGCTAATGTAGCAAAAATAGTAGAAGGCGATAAAACAGGATTTGCACCATGTACTCCTACTGCCGCAATGGAAATATTGAAGTTTAATAACATAGAGCTTAAAGGGAAAAAAGCGACGGTTGTGGGAAGGTCCCTTGTAGTTGGAAAACCTATGGCCTTATTGCTTTTAGACGAAAACGCAACAGTAACTATATGTCATTCCAAAACAGAAAATCTTAGTGGTGTAGCTTCACAAGCAGACATTTTGGTAGCAGCTATTGGTAGAGCAAACATGATTGATGAAAGTTATATAAAACAAGGTGCTGTTGTAATTGATGTTGGTATTAATGTTGATGAAGAAGGTAATATGTGCGGGGATGTAAATACAGAAAAAGCTAAGGAAAAAGCCAGCTTTATAACTCCAGTACCTGCAGGTGTAGGCTCTGTAACCACTGCAGTATTAGCTAAACACGTTTTAAAGGCTTGCAAACTTTTAAATGACTAAATGAATAACTGACAAGATAAGACAAGAAAAAATACAATTTGTATTTTTCTCTTGTCTTTTTTATTTTTCAAAAGCTACTAAAATTCCATTATACTTATTATTTGTGGCAATAATTTTGTAGACAATATTTATATGTCTTTATCTATTTTTAAAATAGTATTAAGCAACGTATTTGCACCTATCTCAACATCTTTCCAATCTGTCCACTCAAGAGGAGAGTGGCTTATGCCATCTTTACTTGGAACAAATAGCATGCCTGACTGAGTTATTTTAGAAATAGGATTAGCATCATGCCCTGCGCCACTATACATGAATTTATAGCTATAATCTAAATCCTTGCATGACTCTTTAATGTATTTTTGTAGTTTCTCATCTAAATGCACTTCTTCCTCATAAAGTAAATTTTCTATAGATAAGTCCAAACTAATACATTTTTCCTTTATTAAATCAATTGCTTGTTGAATTCTTTCTTTATCCATGTCCCTCAATTCAATAGTAAATTCCACCTTTCCAGGAATAACGTTAATTGCTCCCGGATATGCTTTTATGTATCCAACAGTACCAACGGTAGGACTGCCTAAATTGTTTACTATATCATTAACACAAATGATTATTTTGCTGGCTTTTACTAAAGCATCATCTCTTAAATTCATAGGAGTGGTGCCTGCGTGGTTAGCTTTGCCAGTTACTTTTGCCTTATAATGTGCAATACCTACTATTCCTTTAACGATGCCAA
This sequence comes from Sedimentibacter sp., assembly GCA_041821225.1. Lineage (GTDB taxonomy): Bacteria > Bacillota > Clostridia > Tissierellales > Sedimentibacteraceae > Sedimentibacter. Next base: position 5,643 of record JBGUET010000054.1, on the reverse strand, counting down.
TGGATACATCCTCAGTATTAAGTATATTTCCTTGTTCTATATGTAATTCAAGATAGCACCTAAGTGTCTCAGGGTCTCGTCTTGAAGTAGTTACATCTGCCTTCGATATATTTACAGTGCTTAAATAATCATATTCTTTTTCGTTAAAATCAGTATTTCCTGCAAAGCATCTGCTTCCAAAAGTTCCACCGACTTCTGTTCCTTCTTCTCCTATAAAAGATACAACTTCTAAATTGAAATTGCTTTTATAGTTATTTTCAATAAGGGTCTGTATGCACTCTATTGCAGCTAATACACCAAGATTACCATCAAACAAACCTCCACAAGGAACAGTGTCAATATGTGAACCAATGAGTATAGACTTAACATTATTATTTCCTTCAAGTTTACCAAATAAATTTCCAACGGAATCTTCATTAACATCTAACTTTATATTTTCCATTAATTTTTTTATAAATATATTTGCCTCTTCATATTCTTTAGTAAATGCAGACCTAGTTATTCCTTCATGTTCTGTAAAACCTATTTTACCAAGCCCAATTATATTTTTCTTTAATCTTTCTAAATTAATTTTCAATTAGTATTCTCCATTCCAGATGTATTTTTAACAGTATATATAAATTTTGCTATTGTTGCAATAATAAAAAAAATTTAGCTAAATAAAAAGCAGAAATATCCATAAGATATTTCTGCTTTTTTCAAATAATATTTTTATTTATTTAAGAATGAATTTAAATATCTGTATGTTACGGTTGCAGCTTCTGCTCTTGTCATAGGATTTAATCCCATAAATACATTATTATCATAGCCATTCATTAGTTTTTCCTTTACTGCAAATTTAACACCGTTCATGGCCCATTGAGGAACGCTTGAAGCGTCATCAAATGTTAAATCATAGCTATTGTAGCTTTCTTGCTCCTCTTGCAATCTGCTTAAAATTACTGATATTTCGTTTCTGCTTATAACATCATTTGGTCTGAAATTACCATCAGGATCTCCCGCTATGATGTTTTTGTCATATGCACACTCAATATAATCTGCAAACCATTCTGAATCATTTACATCGTTGAAGTTGATCTTTGTTGAATCATTCACTTCATAATTTAAAGCCTTCACAATTATTTTTATAAACTCTGCCCTTGTTATTGACCTTTGTGGTTGGAACGAAGTACCTGTTCCATTTATTATACCTTGACCTGCAAGTATTTCTATTGCATCTTTTGCCCACGACATGCTGTCATCAACATCATCAAAATTTATTCTATTTTCAATTTCAATAATTGCATATTTTGTAAAATGGTCTGTTTTAAATGTAATCATTCCAGTTTCAACATCGATTACACTTGAAATTGGAATCCATTTGTTATTTTCTTCATCAAACCAGGCCGCACACAAATTATCCAAATCAGTGTTTTCATCAATAGCTATTTTAATGCTTAAAATGATAGTCTCATTGAAATTTGTGCCAGTAGGGCCGAATTCATAGACAGAAGAATTTAACTTTATTGCATATTGTCTAGGATTGTCAGTGCTTTCAAGTTCGTTAACAGTAATAGTAGCTGTGTCATCAAGCGCATCGGCGGGCAATAAAACTGATACTTCACCATCAGTCATTGCAATTTCTTCTCCAGTATATTTGCTTGATAAAGAAACCTTGTTTGCTTTTAGTTCGCTGTTGATTTTTTCAGCTTCTAATGCAGTCATTCTTTTTTCAGAATTTAATATAACATTTTTGTCTATAATTTTTGTGCTGTAATTTTCAAGCATTCCCTTTACTGCATCAGTACTGCTTGATGTTACAGTTGATGATGATGAAGTTGAGCTTGGCCAGTCTGGTGCTCCTTCCATGGCAGAAGTACTGTACCACCAAAGAACTTTACTTCCACTATTTACTGTGGCATTGGTGGCTAATTTGCTTGGTGATTTGCCATTGATTGAATACATCCACCCGTTCATACCTTGATTTTTCTCACCGTCAATCTCATCTACAAAACCATCTGTACTACCAAATTTCCAGCTGAGCCCTGTTGCATCTAGTGCACCCATAGCAGTGTAGCCATAGGTATCATCACTATAAAGACTTACAGACTTTGGCCCATAAATTATTTCATCATCTTTTCCTATTACGGCAACTTTCACTTTAAAACTAGAATCTTCCGTATTTGATGTAGAAGAACCATTATCTGATTCCGAATCAGCTAAGACCATTGTATTTAATTGTAAATATGCATCAAGTGCCCAAGTTGTGCTAGCTATGTTGCCAAAGCTACCATCAATAAAAGCACTATCTATCATATAATCTACAGGGCTCTTGCCTAGTGTATTTACCCATGTTGAAGGATCTTCGCCAAGTATTTTCGCTGTATATATCATTTCAGAAACGTCTGTAACTACATCATCTGATCCTGAATCGTAGCTACCATCTTCTTTTTGTTTGTCCTGCAACCATGTTGTTCCGCCAGTTATTGCTGCCTTTATTGCTGATGAAGTAACTGCTGTACTTCCTTCAGAAACTTTTAGTATTCTTACAGCCTGTGTTGTTGCCATAAAATCTGTCCAACCAGATGGCCATGCATTAGTTGAATCTTGATTATTCAATACATACATAACTGCACGATCTAAATTTATTCCTGAGTCTAACAATGCTCCTTCTCTTGCAAGTAAATCATATGCTGCTAAGTTTGTATATACAATGTATTCTCCACTATCAAATTCTCCTGATTCTGTCTGCCTCTTTATAAGTATATCTAACAATTTATTTGCTTTTTCAGTTTCTCCTAAGCTTTTAGCTGCAAGGTAATCCTGTGCCACCCTTTTCGCGGATGATTTTCCATCGATTCCTTCATTTGAAATAGTTGCATCTATTAAGGCTATTATTCTATCAGAAAAACTTTTTCCATCATATTTCCAATTACTTATGTCTACTCCTGCTTTCATGAGGATATATGCATCATAGGAAGAGAATGTTGCGTAACCTCCACCATCTACAGCTGTTCCTGATATATATGTTTCATAATTTTCTTTTATTGCTTCAAATGCAAGGTCATTAATGTTGCTTATTTTTGCTCCTAATTGCAAATATGCATCAAGTGCCCAAGTTGTGCTAGCTATGTTGCCAAAGCTACCATCAATAAATGCACTATCTGTCATGTAATTTACTGGGCTCTTGCCTAGTGTATTTACCCATGTTGAAGGATCTTCACCAAGTATTTTTGCTGTATATATCATTTCAGAAACGTCTGTAACTACATCATCTGATCCTAAATCATAGCTACCATCTTCTTTTTGTTTATCTTGTAGCCACAAGAGTGCATGAGTTATTGTATCTTCTATGGTAGATGTATCTACTGTTGAGTCATCTTTTAAAATTTCCAAAACTCTTACAGCCTGTGAAGTAGACATAAAATCATTTTCAATCCAATTATCAGCATCTTCAGTAGGCCAAGCATTAGAAGATGGATCTTGATTATCTAATATGTAGTTTACAATGCTATCAACATCAAATCCTAAATCAGCAAGACTAGACTCCCTTGAAATCAAATCATATGCAGCCAAATTGCTGTATATGCTGTATGTTCCAGAATCAAACTCTCCTGATGCTGTCTGCCTAGAATTAAGTATCCCTATTAGAGAGGATGCTTGTTCAGTATCTCCAAGACCAATAGCAGCCAAATAATCCTGTGCTACTCTCTTAGCAGAAGACTGTGAAGAGGTACCTTCTTTATCAATAGTAGCATCCATTAAGGCAATTACACTATCTGAAAAAGACACATCGTTATATTCCCAGCTACTTATGTCAAAACCTGCTTGAATAAGTATGTATGCATCATAAGAATTAAAACTTCCACTCCACGGATCTGCATCTACTGCAGTACCGGACATGAATGAATTGTAGTTGCTTTTTACAGCCTCTAATGCAAGATAATCATCGGTACTGATTGTAGTTATTGCATCAGCGCTAGTTACCATTGGATTTATATTTGAAGGCAAGTATGACATTCCGGCCATAATAATCATCAAGAATGCTAAGGATTTTGCGATTATATTATTTTTTTTTCTGTTTATCATTAAGTAATTCTCCCTGTTTTCTATATATTTTATTTATAATGAAGCTTTTAGTGCAATTGCACATTTAGCGTTGTTCTAACTATTTCCATGTAACATGCCATACTTGAGTTTTATTCTGTCAAGCTTTTCTATCATTGTGTCTGATAAAAAATACATGAAGAATACTGTGGCTGCGGCATGAACAGTATCATATGGTATGCCAGAAACATAGGTGGCTATAAGCATTGGCTTTGTTATAGTATTTGAATACATTAATATTGAAGCAAAATTCATTATTCCACCATATATTAAATATGTTGATATGCAACCAAAGATGCACAAATTAAGTTTGCTTTTTTTTAAGAGTCCCTTTTGCTGAAGTACACCTGCTATAAAACCTATGAGTCCTAGGCTAAACATTTGCCATGGTGTCCATGGACCTTGGCCAAATATAAAATTTGAAACAAATGCTGACATAGCCCCTACTAAAAATCCAGATTCAGCTCCGAATGTTACACCAGCAATGATAACTATAGCTATCATTGGCTTGAAGGCGGGTATCATGAAAAAAATTGTTCTTCCGATTACAACTGTGGCTGTTAGCACTGATATGACTATGAGTTCTCTTGCACGAGGTTCTCTATTTTCAAACACCATGAAAAATGGAACCATAACATAGATTATCATAAGCATGCTTATATAATAGTACTTGCGGTCGTTTAAGTACGTTATGCCAAACCATATAGTTATAGGTATAAGAACTAATATGATAAATAAAGAAACTAGGGTGCGTTTGCCAAGTTGCTTTTTTTCTGCCTCATCTATGTTGCTATTTAAGAGTAATTTTTCTTGCATAATTCAATCACATCCTCTGCGGTTACTGCATTTTCAAATATGTTTCTAGACATTCTATTTGCAAATGTTGTGTAAAAACTGTTGCCTGAAAAAAATGAGTTTGGTGTATTTGTTGTGACTATACTACCGTTGAAGAATAGCGAGCATATATCAGCATATTTTGCACAAAACTCTATATCATGAGATACCATAATTATTGTAGTAGCTTCATTTTGAAGTGTTTTAAGTATATTGGCCAATTTTTTCTTGAAGTGGCTATCAATAGCCTTTGTAGGTTCGTCAAGTAGTATTATTTTTGGATGGAGAAGAAGTACTTTAGCTAGTGCAACCTTTTGCTGTTCTCCACCGCTTAAGTCATAGGGATGCATTTGCAAAAATTCTTTTAACTCTAGCAACTCTACAACTCTGTTTACTTCTTTCTCTTTTTCGTTTTCATCAACCTTTGCATGGGTAAACATCTCATACAGGTCGCGTTCTACGGTCATAGCCACAAACAATGATTGTGGATTCTGAGGAAGCACTCCTAAATTACAATCAAATAATTCTTTGTCACTCCATTTTCTTATATCTTTGCCATTAAGTAACACTTTTCCTCTGTACGGCTGGTTTATGCCTGAAATAAGAGATAGGGCTGTTGTTTTGCCAGTGCCATTACCACCAACTATTGCATGAAATTGGCCCTTTTTCACAGTTATGGACAAATCTTTTATTATGTCTTCTCCGTTTTTTTCGAATTTAAAC
>JBGUET010000053.1:0-10047 GCA_041821225.1 Sedimentibacter sp. | reverse complement strand
GTCTAAAGTATTTTTTTGGAGGAGTTTCCATGAAATCTTCTCTTTCTATATATATTTCTCTGCAAAAAGGAATCATTCTTGAACCCATTTCAGGATTGTCAGGATTGTTTTCTGCTTCAACATATTCAACTTCATCCTCAGGATAATTTGTTATAACAAGCTTTATAGGGTCCAAAACTGCCATTGTTCTTTGCACCTTCACACCTAAATCATCTCTTACTGCATGTTCAAGCATTGCAATATCAACTACGCTTTGTGCCTTTGAAACGCCAATTGCCTCACAAAAATTATTTATTGCTTCAGAAGTATATCCTCTTCTTCTAAGGGCTGCTATAGTAGGCATACGAGGATCATCCCATCCATCAACATATCCCTCTTCTACCATTTTCTTTAAATACCTTTTACCCATCATAGTCTTTGTAAGGAATAATTTAGCAAATTCTATTTGCTTGGTTGGAGCTTTCTTGAAATCTTCAAGATTACTTAACAGCCAATCATAAAAAGGTCTATGGTCTTCAAATTCTAATGTACATATTGAATGTGTTATACCTTCAATGGCATCTTCTATAGGATGGGCATAGTCATACATTGGATACATACACCATTGATCACCTGTATTATGATGAGATTCATGAAGTGTCCTGTATATTACTGGATCTCTCATATTAATATTAGGACTTGACATGTCTATTTTAGCTCTAAGAACTTTTACGCCATTTTCATATACACCATTTCTCATTTTTTCAAACAATTCCAGGTTTTCTTCAACAGTTCTGTTTCTAAAAGGACTTTGCTTTCCAGGTTCAGTCAAGGTTCCCCTGTGTTCCCTTATTTCATCTGCTGTTAAATCGTCAACATATGCCAAGGATTTTTTTATTAATTCCACAGCATATTCATACATTTTTTCAAAATAATTTGAAGCAAAAAATATTCTTTCTTCCCAATCTGGGCAAAGCCATTTAACATCTTTAATTATGGATTCAACGAAGGAGTCATCTTCCTTTGTGGGATTTGTATCATCAAATCTTAAATTAAATATACCATTATTTTTTACAGCAAGGCCATAATTCAAGCATATTGACTTAGCGTGGCCTACATGAAGATATCCATTTGGTTCTGGAGGAAATCTCGTTTGCACCCTGTCACCATATACTCCATTTTCCAGGTCTTCATTAATGATTTTTTGTATAAAATTTACTGATTCCCTGTTTTCTATATTGTTCTCGCTCATTTTAGCCTCCTCATACTTTACAGTATATAAAAATCTACAAAGATTTCATTCTTTTAAAATATATTAACACAATTCCTTTATTTTTCAAAGGTTAATTTAAATATTAAAGGAATTATTTGTTTCAAATGTATTATTACACTAAATATTTTTTTTTATGCGTATTCATTGTTTACTATTGTAATGCGAATTGTTCATTTATTAAAAAAAGGGCCAATTGGCCCCTTAAATAATTTTTTATTTTACTAGATCCTCTATAGAGTCAATATCCATATAAGTTGGAACAACTAAACCTATTTTAGCACCCTCTAAGTTAGGACCTAAGTCTATAACTTCATCTTTATAGTCAGACATATATTTTTCGTGAGTTCCAGGTAACCATGCCGCAACAATGGCATCTGCATCTCCACTTGCTACTGCAGCCCACATTGGACCTGCGTCTACTTGAATAAGTGTAACTTCATATCCCATATCTTTTAAGACTAATCCTATAACATTTGTGGATGCAATCTCTGAATCCCATGCCACATAAGCTAATCTTATTTCTTCACCATTGCCTTTTTCTGCTCCAGTAGTCCATTCAACTACTTTGTCTTGATTATCATCTAACCATTCTCTAGCAACTTCTTCTACATCGCCGCCTTCATTAACTTTAAGCATAACATACTCCATGTCAGCAGTAGTCCAATAAAATTGATCTAAAATTTTATTAGCACTAGGCATATCATCTTCAAGACCTAGACGTGTAATTGTATCTATATGTTCTTCCCCACCGAAACTTCCTTTAGAATCCTCTAAATATTTCAAATCGTATTTAGAAAACATCCAGTGTGGAGACCAACCAGTAACTATTATTGGTTCGTTATTTCTGTACGCGTCTGATAGTGCCTGTGTCATAGTAGCTGATGAGCTAGTTTGTACAGTATAATCTAATCCATAGTCCTCAACAGCCTTTTCAGCGGCCTGAACTACACCAGATCCTGCATCAATACCAGTAATCTTATAATCTAATGATTCTCCTAATGTTACTTGAGCACTATCACTACTATTTTCTGTATCCTTTTGTGTATCATCTGAACTACATCCAACAAATGCTAATGTTAGCACCATACTAGTTAATAGTCCTATTATTTTTATCTTTTTTTTAAACATATATTATTTTTCTCCTAATTTTTATTTTTTATTTTTTTTTATTTACTGCCTGAGTAACACGGTCAATTATTATGGCTAGTATAACAATAGCTAATCCTGATGCAAAACCTTGCCCGGCCTCATTTCTAGTAACCGCTCTAAATACTTCAACTCCTAGGCCGTCAGCTCCAATCATAGATGCTATGACAACCATGGAAAGTGCCAGCATAATTGTTTGGTTAACTCCTGCCATTATTGTTTTTTTAGCCATTGGAAGCTGAACCTTTAGTAGCTTTTGTCTGGACGTTGAGCCGAATGCATCGGCAGCTTCAATTAACTCCATTGAAACCTGTCGTATTCCTAAATTTGTCAATCTAACAACTGGCGGCATTGCAAATATTACAGAAGCAATGACTCCAGGTACCATTCCTATTCCGAAAAAAGAAACAGCTGGTATTAAATAAACAAAAGCAGGCATGGTCTGCATGAAATCCAATACAGGTGATAGTATATCTTGAACTGTTTTACTACTTGACATCCAAATTCCTAAAGGAATACCTAAAACAATTGATATTAGACTAGATGTTAAAATTAATGAAAGTGTAAGCATTGTACCTTCCCAGTACCCAAGATTTTGAATTAACAATAATCCTAATAATACAAATACAGGAAGTCCCCAAACTTTTTTTGTTATATATATAGTTAGCAAAACCATAATTACCACGAATATCAAAGGATGTATCGCTAGTAACCCAGCACTTAACCCATCTACAATTTCCTTTAAAAAATTCTTAATAGGAAGAAAAAACCACTGAGCGTTATCTCTTAACCATTCAACAATTAGGTCAGCCCATTTAACTATGGGGATTTTGGGTATTGTTGTCATCATAATTCACCTCATTTCCAGCAAGTGCAGCTAAGACGGCACCCCTAATAATAATTCCTTTTAATTTTTTGTCTTCAACAACAGCTACTGGTACAGGTGAATTGTAAATTACTTCAAACAAATCATTTAAAGACAACTGAGGACTCACCACAGGTACATCAAATTGAATTACATCATTTATGTTTTTTATTCCTTTTTTTATTGCGTCAGATGCAGCATCTGCAGTAACAATTCCAACTAATTCTTTGTTTTTATTAATTGCATATATGCTAGAAATTTCAGCGTCCTTCATACGTTGTAAAGCAGTCCTAGGACCATCTTTCTCAACATAAATAGTTTCTGGACGTATCATTACGTGTTGGGCTAAAAACACCTTAGACCTGTCAACATCCTGAACAAATTTTCTAACATATTCATCAGCAGGATTAGTCATAATTTCTTCTGGTGTACCAATTTGAACAATTACTCCATCTTTCATCAAAGCAATTCTATCACCTAATTTAAGTGCCTCATCTAAGTCATGTGTAATAAAAATAATTGTTTTTTTCATAGCTAATTGTAACTCTATAAGTTCATCTTGCATCTCCTTACGAATTAAGGGGTCAAGCGCAGAAAAAGCTTCATCCATCAATAGAACATCTGGATCATTTGCTAGAGCTCTGGCAAGTCCAACTCTTTGCTGCATACCTCCCGATAATTGGCTTGGAAATTGGTCCTCATACCCCTTCAATCCCACCATTTCTAATGATTCAAGAGCTTTTTTATTGATGTTTTGTTTATCTACACCTTGTATTTCTAATCCGTAACCAGTATTTTCTAATACGGTACGGTGAGGAAATAATCCGAATTTTTGAAATACCATGCTTATTTTTTTTCTTCTTGTTTCTATTAATTCATTCTTATTCATTTTAGCTAAATCTTCACCATCTATAAACACACTACCTGTGGTTGGTTCTATTAAACGATTAATTAGTCTAACTAGTGTGGACTTTCCACTACCTGACAATCCCATAATTACAAAAATTTCTCCAGCATTAACATCAAAAGACACTCTGTTTACACCAACTGTCATTCCTGTATCTTTTAAAATTTCTGATTTTGACTTTCCTTCTTTTAAAAGAGTTACACCATGTTTAGGATTTTTACCAAAAACTTTTGTTAACCCTCTAACTTCAATTTTTACCATTTATTCACCTCTTTCAATTTACACATGTATACATAATTATTGATATATATATTATTTATACACGTTTACAACACTTGAATATATAATTATTTTTTAGCTCATTTATATATTATATCATAGTTTTGTGTATTTTTCAAACTTTTTTTCTATATACAAATTTGAAGCTCCTTTTAATGCTCTTTCTATCAATATTTTTTTTAGCATTATTATACGTAATTCTTGCATTCTAACGGATAAAATCGCATCTTGTTTTTTCCATTTTTTAAACTGTAATTTAATATAGTATTTGTTAAATTACCTATACTATTACAAGTATTAGAAAAATATTTTACAGTTTACAAAGAACCATATCTAGAAAAATATTTTATGCAATAAAAAAAGTCAGAGCTGAAATATTTTCAGTTCTGACTTTTAATTATTTTTTTATTTGCTATAATCGTAGAATCCTATGCCAGTTTTTCTGCCAAGCAAGTTAGCTCTAACCATTTTGCGAAGCAATGGATGTGCCCTGTATTTAGAATCACCAAATTCATTGTATAAAACTTCCATAATTGCAAGACACACATCAAGACCTATTAAATCGCCTAATTCTAATGGACCCATTGGGTGATTTGCCCCTAATTTCATAGCTGAATCTATTTCTTCTTTAGTTGCAACTCCGTCTGCTAATATTCCAATACCCTCATTAATCATAGGTACCAATATTCTATTTACAACAAAACCAGGTGCTTCTTCAACGCTTACAGGTGTTTTCCCTACATTCTGTGCTAAAGTTAAAATAGCACTATGAACTTCGTCCTCAGTAAGCATTCCTTTTATAATTTCAACAAGTTTCATAACAGGAACTGGATTAAAGAAGTGCATACCTATTACTTTTCCTGGTCTTTTAGTTTTTGATGCAATTTCAGTTATTGACAATGAAGATGTATTTGTTGATAATATTGCATCTTCTTTTGCAATTGCTTCAATATCACTGAAAATCAAATGTTTTGTTTCCATATCTTCTGCAATTGCTTCTATAAACAAATCAGCGTCACTGCATTCTTCATATGTAACAACCTTTGTTATGTTTCCAAGTATTTCATCCATTTTAGCTTGTTCCATTTTCCCTTTAGATACTAATCTTGCAAGCCCTTTACCTATGGATGCTTCCAAACCATCATAAGTTTTTCCTAATCTTCCTTTTACTATTACAGGATATCCAGCTTGTGCAAATGTTTGAACAATTCCTTTAGCCATTGTACCTGTACCAACAACACAAATCTTTTTAATTTCCATTTAATCCTCCTATTTTCTTGGACAATAGTCTTTTTTTGCCTAATACTATTATATCACTCCATATTTGTATAATCAAGATTTTTATGATAAATTTGACAAAATATTAACATTATTTAATCAATAATATTAATAGTCTTTTTTGCAAATAATAACTACAACCACATATGTCATTTAACTATTGTGGATAAAAGAATTAAGAGTGGTGAAATATGTTTAAAAAAGCTTTAATTTCTATTATGAGGTTGTTACGCAAAATAAAAGAAGATAAAATATTTAGCTTAAGTGCCCAATTTTCTTATTTTATTATATTGGGTATATTTCCATTTTTAATATTAGCAATATCTATGCTTTGCAATTACAGTGATTACATATATTATATTCTAAATTCCTTGTCACCGTTTTTACCACAAGATGTCTATAATATTATTATTAATATTATAAATTATTCTATTTCAAGCTGTAACAAACCATATTTATCTGCTAGTATGCTTGTGATACTTTGGTCAGCAACTTCAGGAAGTGTAACAATTATAAGTGGAATTAATAGAGCTTATGGTTTCACCACTAAAACCCACTACTTATTTTTAAGATTAAAAGGAATAATTTTGTCGCTAGCAATAATGATTGCCATGCAAATTATATTCACCCTAATTGTAGCAGGCAGTCAGATATTAATTTTTCTGGAAAAAATAGAAATTTTTTCGTCTTATAATTATTTTTTTATCAATGTTTTTCGGTACGCAACACCCTTTGTTTTTCTATTTGTAATATTTTCTGGGGCTTACAAATTCTTGCCTTATGAAAAAGTAAAATTTTCATTTGTCTTTCCAGGTGCATTATTTGCTTCACTGGGTTTTATAATTGATTCTTACGCTTATTCTTATTATATAAGCATAAAAATTTTATATTATAATTCAATATATGGAAATTTGTCAGGCCTATTTGTGTTTATTGTATGGATATATATGCTTTCAATTATATTTCTCACAGGAGCTGAAGTTAATTTCTTTGCTTCAAAACGAACAATGAAAATTAAAAAAATATGAAATTTATAATTGAAATGAAACATATAATTTTCAGTAGTGAAACACTATTTTTCTGATTTAAAAACAAAGTATCCTGATTTTTTTCCAACTGCTTCACAATTTCCAAACAAACTTTCTAATTTTGCTTTCGTACTAGGTGCTCCTTGTTTTTTTTGAATTACTACATAAAGGCTTCCACCTTGAATCAAATGCTCATAAGCCCCTTCATAAAATGAAAATACAACTTCTTTGCCTGCTCTTATAGGTGGGTTTGTCAATATCATGTTAAAATTTTCTTTTATGTTATCAAACGACTCTGAATTAATTATTTTAATTCTATCTTCTACCTTATTTTCTTTTGCATTCATTAACGCAAATTCTAATGCTCTTTCATTTACATCAGACATGGAAACTTTGGCATTTTCCATGAGCTTTGCAATAATAACACCTATTGGCCCATAACCACAGCCTAAATCCAAAATGTTACCAACAAATTTTTCATTTTCTTTTGCTACAGTTTCAATAAGGAGCATGGAGCCAAAATCCACTCCTTTATTCGAGAAAACACTGTTGCTTGTATAAAAATAATATTTATCTTTTCCGATGTTCCAGTCAAATTTGTATATTTCTTTTTTTGTTGTGGGGTTTTTAGTAAAGTATTGTTCCATATTTCCTCCAGGTTATCGTATATGGACGTTGTGAGTTTTAATCCCGCCCATATGTAATATAATAATTTATTATACTATATTATGTTCATAATTCAAATGATTAATATAATTAGAGACAAATAAAAAAATCCCTTAAAATCATCTAATTCCTATAATTCTAGACTTCTCATTTAATAAATTCAGTCTAGAATTACAAAAATTACATATATTTCTCAGAATCTAATTAATATAAATTTGGCGTGGTACTAAGCCCAGTCCAGTTGCTTGAGAGTCTAAGTGAGTCCCAAGTTTTAATGTAAAAGCTGCATTGAATTCATTAAAACATTATGCATTCAATGGGTCTTTTATATGTGCTTTGTGTAACCTTATTACTATTTGTTTAAAAACTCATCTATTGCTTTAGCCGCCTTTTTACCAGTTCCCATTGCAAGTATTACAGTTGCAGCACCTGTTACTGCATCCCCACCTGCATATACATTTTCTTTAGTAGTTAATCCTGTTTCTTCGTCTGCAATGATACATTTTTTCTTATTAAGTTGAAGACCCTTAGTTGTAGATGATATTAAAGGGTTTGGAGTTGTACCTAAAGCCATAATTACCATGTCTACATCTATTACAAATTCTGATCCAACAATTTCAACTGGTCTTCTTCTACCAGACGCATCTGGTTCTCCAAGTTCCATTTTAACACATTTAATACCGTTAACCCATCCCTTTTCATCCCCGAGAATTTCAATTGGATTAGTTAAAAGATCGAATATTATTCCTTCTTCTTTAGCATGATGAACTTCTTCTGCTCTAGCTGGAAGCTCTTGTTCTGACCTTCTATAAACGATATGTGATTCAGCTCCCATTCTCAAAGCAGTTCTAGCAGCATCCATTGCTACATTACCGCCACCTACAACAGCAACTTTTTTACCTACGCTTATAGGTGTATCATAATCATCTCTATATGCCTTCATTAAATTGTTTCTAGTTAAAAATTCATTTGCGGACAAAACTCCATTAAAGTTTTCTCCTGGTATTCCCATAAACATAGGAAGTCCTGCCCCAGTACCTATGAATGCAGCTTCAAAATCTTCATCATCCATTAGCTCATCTAGACTTACTGTCATTCCAATTATAACATTTGTTTCAATTTTTACACCAAGCTTCTTCAAGTTTTCTATTTCATGCCTTACTACGGTGTCTTTTGGAAGTCTGAATTCTGGTATTCCATATGTCAAGACACCACCTGGCTCATGTAGTGATTCAAATATAGTAACAGCATAACCGAGTTTAGCTAAATCTCCTGCACAAGACAGTCCAGCAGGTCCACTTCCAATTACAGCTATTTTTTTGCTGTTACTAGCCTTAGTTTCAGTTAAATCTATGTTGTTTACTCTTGACCAATCTGCAACGAATCTTTCAAGTTTACCAATAGCTATTGCATCTCCTTTTATCCCAGCTATACATTTGCCCTCACACTGTGTTTCCTGAGGACAAACTCTTCCACATACTGCTGGAAGGGAACTAGCTTCGGCAATAACTCTTGCAGCTTGTTCAAATTCACGGTTCTTAACACACTGAATAAATTTAGGAATATTAATTGCAACTGGACACTGAGTTACGCATAATGGTTTCTTACAACTTAAACATCTAGTAGCTTCTTGAACTGCCTCTTCCTCTGTATATCCAAGGCATACCTCATTAAAGTTAGTAGCTCTTATCTTTGGATCTTGTTCTTTTATTGGTATTCTTTTCAACTTATCCATTATTTGTCATTACCACATCCACATCCACCTGGATTATGATGTGTATCCCCTTCTTCGACTCTTAAAACCTTTCTTCCTTCTTCTGTCTTGTACATTGTTTGTCTTCTCATAGCTTCATCAAAATGAACTAAAGCTCCGTCAAACTCAGGTCCATCAACACAAGCAAATTTTATTTCGTCCCCGATTCTAACTCTGCAACCACCACACATTCCAGTTCCATCTACCATTAAAGGATTTAAGCTTACAGTAGTTTTTATTCCGTATTCCTTAGTAGTACCTACAATGCTTTTCATCATAATCATAGGTCCAATAGCTACTACATGATCATAACCTTTTTTGTCATTATCTATTAATTCTTTAAGATATTTATTTACAAATCCGTGATAACCATAGCTGCCGTCATCAGTAGCAACATAAAGATTTCCTGCAACTGCTTTCATTTCTTCCTCTAAAAGAAGTGTATCTTTTGTTTTTGTACCAACTATAACATCTACATCAATACCATTTTCGTGAAACCACTTTACTTGTGGATAGACTGGAGCAGTTCCAACTCCTCCTGCTACGAAACAGATTTTTTTCTTCCTTAATTCTTCAATATCTTCATGGACAAATTCTGAAGGCTTACCAAGAGGTCCAACTACATCTTGAAAATATTCCCCAACTTCATACTCTGCCATCTTCTTTGTTGAATACCCCATAGTTTGAAAAACTATTGTTACAGTACCTTTTTCCCTGTTATAATCGCATATTGTAAGAGGGATTCTCTCACCTTTTTCATCAATTTTTACGATTAAAAATTGTCCTGGTTGAGCCGCTTTTGCAACTCTAGGAGCTTCTACATCCATTAGAAAAATGTTAGGAGCTAGATTTCTTTTCTCTATAATTTTAAAC
>JBGUET010000052.1:0-10052 GCA_041821225.1 Sedimentibacter sp. | reverse complement strand
CTATAATTTAGAAGGGAAAATTATAGAAGTAAATAAAATGCCTTCAGATATTAATATGATTAAAGTGTATGACAATAAAGTCTTTGCCTATAATGATAACAAAATATATATGCTTCACAGCAGCAAAGCAGATAAAATATATGAAGATCAAGAAGAAACTATTATGGATTTTGTTTTAAAAGGTAATTCAATAAGTATTTTATCTCAGGACAAGCTAATAAAAGGACAAATCAAGTAAAAAAAATAAGAAAAAATAGTTAAAAGGAGGTTACATATGAATTTCATTGATATAATTATTATCATTTTCATTGGTTATTCTTGTTTTATTGGGTATAGAAAAGGTTTCATTAAAACACTTTTTGATACATTAGGTGTTATAGTTGCCTTTTTTGTAAGCAAGGAGTATTATTATTTAATAGAGAAATTTTTATTAGACCATACAAATTTATTTGTAAAAGTACATAATTTTTTTGAAAGCAAAGTATCAGATAGTATTTTAGAGACATTTAAAAACCCAGTTCACTTGCCAGTTGAACTTCAAAATATCATAAGTAATATTTTGAATTCTGGTGATGTGGGTCAAGTGGATACTTTTTCTACATTTGTAAACAATATAAGCTTAATAGTAATAAGGTCAATAAGCTTTGTCATTACATTCCTTATTATATATGTAGTCTTAGTTATAATATCAAATTTGATTAATGTTGTATCAAAGCTACCGGTTTTAAACATTACTAATAGATTATTTGGAGTGGCAACAGCTATTTTAAAGAGCGTTATTATATTGTACTTAATATTTGCATTAAGTTCACCATTAATAAGCACTATGCAGGACAGCGGATTATCTAAAAGTATTTTGAGTTCTGAGTCAAGCAAAATATTCTATAATAATAATATATTATTAAATTACTTGTCTTATAAAGGATTTTATAATAATTAAGGAGAAAATAAAATGAAAATAGTAGATGCAAGAGGAAAGACATGTCCACAACCAGTAATAATGACAAAAAAGCAAGCAGATGCTGGGGAAACAGATATTACTGTTATAGTGGATAACGAAACAGCTAAACTAAATGTACTAAAAATTGGGGCTAAGCTTAATTTCAATACAAGTACAATAGAAAAAAAGGATGGAATATATGTATATCTAAAAAAATTAGATAATAAAGAAAGTAATGAAAAAACAGATCAAATTCAAGTTAAAAATGACGCAGCATTAGAAAATAAAGGATTTGTTTTTGGTTACGATAAGCTTGGAAAAGGGTCAGATGATTTAGGGACAATGCTTATGAAAAGTTTTATTTATACCATATCTGAAAGGAAACCATATCCGAATTTTCTAATATTTTTAAATGCAGGAGTAAAACTTACAACAACAGGCTCAGAATCTTTAGAAGATTTGAAAAAGCTTGAAGAAGCTGGAGTAAAAATTGTTTCATGTGGAACATGTCTAGATTTCTTTGAAATTAAAGGGGATTTAGAAGTTGGCACAGTAAGTAATATGTATGATATAGTAGATTTAATATCTGAGTCAGACAGTGCAGTTGTGATATAGAGGAGCAGAATTATGCCTATGCAGTTAAATGTTGGAGATGTAGTAAAACTAAAAAAGAAACATCCTTGCGGAGGATATGATTGGGAGATACTTAGAGTAGGTGCTGACTTTAGAATAAAATGCACAACATGTCAACGACAAGTATGGCTTCCAAGACGTGAGGTAGAAAGAAGAATAACTAAAATAGTAAGTCAAGCTGATTTGCCTGCTGAACAGTCAACAGACGAAGATTAAATAAATGAAAATAATAAGGTTGACATACAGACTGAAATGTAATAATATAAGTTAAAAGTAAATACCTTTAATCTAGCACAGAGAGGCTGGGAAGGATAATTATGATTTAGTAAGTTAAGTCTTCCTTTGCCGTGCATGGAAGACTTTTTGTATGCCCTAACCCCGTATGTTCGAGCGATAGCGAAGAACAGGCAGCGGTAGGTCAACCGCAACGAATTCCCAATATATGCGACCAGAGGGAGCAAATATATTGGAGAATGAGACTGAGTATGCCCTAACCCCGTATATTCGAGCGATAGCGAAGAACATATGGCGGTAGGTCAACCGCAACGAATTCCCAATATATGCGACCAGAGGGAGCATATATTGGAGAATGGAACTGTACATTTAAAGATAGCTTAACTTTAAAATAGTCCTGAGAGGCTAATAAGGAGGAAATATGTTAAAAGGTAAAAATTTAATTGAACCTATGGATTTATCACTTGAGGAATTGGATGAATTATTTAAATTATCAGATGAAATAATTGCTAATCCAATAGAATACGCAGATGTGTGCAAGGGAAAAGTACTTGCAACATTGTTTTATGAACCAAGCACAAGGACAAGATTGAGTTTTGAAGCTGCAATGCTTAGACTTGGTGGAAGTGTTATGGGATTTTCATCGTCAGATTCAAGTTCTGCTTCAAAAGGGGAAAGTGTAGCCGACACAATAAGAACAATTGCGTGTTATGCAGACATTGCAGCAATGAGACATCCAAAAGAAGGCGCTCCAATGATAGCAGCAATGAGTACAGACATGCCTGTAATAAATGCAGGGGATGGAGGTCATCAACATCCAACACAAACGTTGACTGACTTGCTTACAATAAGATTATTAAAAGGCAAATTAAATAATTTTACTATAGGACTTTGTGGAGACTTAAAATTTGGCAGAACAGTTCATTCGTTGATTAAGGCACTGTCAAGATATGAAAATGTAAAATTTATACTGGTATCACCAGAAGAATTAAAAATACCAGATTATATAAGAGAAGAGATTTTAGTTAAAAATAATATAGAATTTGAAGAAGTTGAAAGACTAGAAAATGTAATTGGAGAACTTGATGTTCTATACATGACAAGGGTACAAAAAGAGAGGTTTTTCAATGAAGCGGATTATATAAGATTGAAAGACAGTTATATTATAGATGTTAAAAAACTTGAAACAGCTAAAAAAGATATGATAATCATGCATCCTCTTCCAAGAGTTAATGAAATTTCTGTAGAAGTAGATAGTGATCCAAGAGCTGCCTATTTCAGACAAGCAAAATACGGAATGTTCGTTAGAATGGCTTTAATAATGAAATTATTGGGGGTGGAGATATAATGAATATAGATAGTTTTGATAAAGGATTAGTAATTGATCACATACAGGCCGGCAAAGCGATGCAAATATACCAATATTTGAACCTTGATAAAATGGATTGCAGTGTAGCTATTATAAAAAATGCAAAAAGTAAGAAAATTGGAAAAAAAGACATTATAAAAATTGAAGACAATATAACTATGGATCTTGAAGTTTTAGGATTTATAGACCCGAATATCACGATCAATGTTATAGATAAGGGTGCTATAATTAATAAAATAAAACTAGAACTTCCAGCCATTATTGAAAATGTTGTAAAATGCAAAAATCCAAGATGTATTACCTCTGTTGAGCAGGAAATTGTTCATAAATTCAAACTAACAGATAAAGATAAGAAAATATACCGTTGTGTTTACTGTGATACAGCTTACGAACAGAATTAGAAAATATAGCTGATGAAATTTCATCAGCTATATTCATATATAAATATTGGTGGAGGTAAAAATGATAATAGACAAATTATTTAATCAAGTGGCCGAAAAAGGCCATGTGTGCCTAGGTCTTGATACAGATTACAGCTATTTGCCAAAATGTTTTGCAGACAAATTTAAAACAGCTGGAGAGGCTATATATAATTTTAACAAGGAAATAATTGATGCCACTTATGATGTTGTGGCATGCTACAAGGTACAAATTGCATATTATGAGGCACTTGGCCTTGAAGGTTTGAAGGCCTATTCGCTCACTCTAAAATATATTAAAGAAAAAGGATTATTATCAATAGCAGATATTAAAAGAGGAGACATAGCAAAGACTGCAGAAATGTACGCATTAGGACATTTTACGGGAGATTTCGAAGCTGACTTCGTTACACTAAACACCTATATGGGCATTAACGATAGCCTTGAGCCGTTTCTAAAATATGTTAAAGAAAACAATAAAGGTATATTTGCATTGGTTAGAACATCAAATAAAGGTGCCAGAGATTTTCAGTATATTCAAGATGAAAACCACTTACCTCTTTACGAGGCTGTGGGAGAAAAAATAGAAAAGCTTGCAGAAGAAAATTTAAGTAGTTGTGGATTTAGCTCTATAGGAGCAGTTGTGGGTGCCACAAACAATGAAGAAGGAGCAAACTTAAGAAAGAAATTGAAATCTGTATTTCTTCTCGTACCAGGATATGGTGCTCAGGGTGGAAAAGCTGAAGATATTGCTGTGTACCTGACTAAAGGGAACGGTGCCGTTGTTAATTCTTCAAGGGGGATATTGTTGGCATATAAAAAAGAAGAAGATGGTGACAAAAATTTCAGTACATGTGCAAGAAATGAAGTAATTAGAATGAGAGACGATATAAGGTCACACATTTAGGGGGTAAAATGATAGTATTAAAAAACAAGATAATAGAAAATATTTCCATTTCAAATAAAATATATAGACTTACAGTTGAATTTAAGGATAAAATAAAGCCTGGACAATTTTTTATGCTTAAAACTCTAGATAATTCATTTTTGCTTCCACGCCCAATAAGTGTGAATGATGTTAATGATAATAAAGTTACATTCTTGTACAGAACAGAGGGCATAGGCACAACTAAAATAAGCAGTATGAGAAAAGATGATGAAATTCAGTTGTTTGGACCCCTTGGTAATGGGTTTGACATAGATAAATTAAACGGTAAAATAGCAGTGGTGGGAGGCGGAATAGGTATTGCACCTCTATTGTATTTAGTAAAAATATTAGGTAAAAAGGCAGATGCATATTTGGGTTTCAAGGATGTGGAGAATGCATATATAATTGATATGTTTGAAAAATACGCAAATAAAACTACTGTTGTAACAGAAGATGGAAGTATTGGTGAAAAAGGTTATGTAACAGATTATGTGGATTATGAAAAATATGATACAGTTGTAACCTGTGGACCAGAAATAATGATGAATAAAATAATAAAAAATAGTATGGAAAATAATGTAAATTGCTACGTATCTCTTGAAAGAAGAATGGCGTGTGGTATGGGTGTATGTCTTGGTTGTACAGTGAAAACAAAGAATGGCAACAAAAGGGCTTGTAAAGATGGACCAATATTTTCTAGTGAAGAACTAATTTAAAGGGAGACTTATGGCTAATTTAAAAGTAAACGCAATGGGATTAGAATTCAAAAATCCAATTTTGGTTGCATCTGGCACATTTGGCTTTGGTGAAGAATTTTCTGAAATTTATGATGTATCAATTCTAGGTGGAATTTGTAGCAAGGGACTGACACTTCTTGAAAGAGATGGAAACAGTGGAATAAGACTTTGGGAAACACCAATGGGTCTTATGAACAGCATTGGTCTTCAAAATCCAGGAGTGGATAGTTTTATCAATGATGAGCTTCCTAGGATGAAAAGTTACAAAACCAAGGTAATTGCTAACCTTGGCGGTCACAGTGAAGAAGATTATTTTGACGGAATATATAAATTAAATGAAACAAATATTGATGTTGTTGAATTAAATATATCCTGTCCAAATGTAAAAAGTGGTGGAATGGCATTTGGTATTAAATCGTCTGTGGCTTATGATATTGTATCAAAAATAAGAAGAATATGCAAAAAACCATTAATGGTGAAGTTATCTCCAAATGCAGAAAGTATTTCCGAAATGTCAATAGCGTGTGAAGCAGCAGGGGCCGATGGAATTTCACTTATAAACACCATTCAAGCATTAGCAGTTGATATAAAAAAAAGAAAAGCAGTTTTTGATAACATATATGCAGGTCTTTCTGGACCGTGTGTAAAACCAATTGCTCTCAGGATGGTGCGTGATGCAGCAAAATCTGTTCACATACCAGTTTGTGGATTGGGAGGCATAATGAAGGCTGAAGATGTAATCGAATTTATTATGGCTGGGGCAACACTAGTACAAATAGGGACGGGAAATTTTATAAAACCTGACATAGCAGTTGATATAATAAATGAATTAAATGAATTTATGGACAAAGAAAACATAAAATCCTTGGGAGAAATAAGAGGAATAATATAACAAAGTTAAAAAATGACTTTAGTTGATTAAACAGTTGTAAATCAAATTATTACTTGCTAAAATGTTGTTAGTTATTTTGCATTTTATAAATTTATTATGAAAACAGGAGGAAAAATGAATATTGATGTAGTTGAAATATTAAAAGATTGTGAAGCTTTATTGGAAGGACATTTTATGTTGTCATCAGGAAAACATAGTAACAGATACTGCCAATGTGCTAAACTTATGCAGTACCCAGACAAAACAGAAAAAGTAATTTCAATTGTAGCAGAAAAAATAAAAGACCTTGATATTGACCTAGTGGTAGGACCAGCAATGGGAGGAATTACCGCGGCCTATGAACTAGGAAGGCAATTAGGAGTAAGAGCTATATTTACTGAGAGAGAAAACAACATAATGACTTTGAGACGTGGCTTTGAAATTAAAAAGGGTGAAAAGATTCTAATTATGGAAGACGTTATAACAACAGGTAAATCTTCCATGGAAACTGCAAAAGTTCTTGAAGAACTAGGAGGAGAAGTCATAGGACTTGGATGCATTTTAGATAGAAAAGCAAGTGAGATACATCTTCCAATATATAGTGCGGTAGAGTTAGAATTTGAAACATATGAAGCTAATAACTGTCCTTTGTGCAAAAGTGGTTCTACTCCAATTAAACCAGGTAGTAGAAAATTCAATAAATAACAAATAAAAAACAAAATTTAGTTTAATTCTAAGTTTTGTTTTTTATTTAATCATAGGAAGATTATATTTGTGATTAGTATAAAACCCATACATTATAATATATGTAGATTACAATCAATGTCTCGATTCATTTCCCAGGAAATAGCACAATAAGTGAGATAAATATAAGTTTGTATTTACAAATCAAGCAAAAAGTATTAGCATATAAATATATATATGCTGCCGTGGCTCAGTAGGTAGAGCGACGCACTCGTAATGCGTAGGTCAACGGTTCGATTCCGTTCGGTAGCTCCATATGTATATTTAAAATATTGGACTTGTGATGGTTAGACATTATGCAGAAATGAGTAATTTGCTCATAAACTGCAACCGCACTGCAACCCAGTATTTTTTTTATTGCGTTTTTTAAAAAGGATTTATAATGTAAATATTAAAATTATTTAAGTTGTTTTTACTATAATAGAATATTAAAAAATTCTATTTGCATTGCATACATTTATAGTAATGAATTCTAATAATGTACCTCATTAAAAGGTTAAAGAAATCTTGATTCATTTAATTATTGAGTTAAAATCATCACTTTTTATGTAATCATTTAGTAGTTCATCAAAAGCTTCTAAAGACTTTACATTTTTGGGAAGTGGGTACTTATTTATAATTTCATAGCATATACGGTCAGGGGGAGATTCTTCTAATTCTGATATTTTAATTAGATTATTTTGTGTTAGATTTCTTGCAATTGAAATAGGAACTATAGACCAAAAATCAGTAATATCAAAAAATGCTTTCATCAATGCTACTGTATCAACTGATGAATATTCTCGCTTGGCATTATCCCACCAATAGTCATGCCATATTTTAAAATTAGGCCCACAATATAAGAAAACTTCATTTTGCGGGTTCAAATCTTTAGGATGAACAATATCTGTAAAATTAGAATAAGCTGAAGAAACTAAAACCATTCTTTCTGAGAATAAAGGTTTGCTTATAATACTATTTGAAGGAATTTGCCATAATACAAAACCAATATCTGCTCCATAATTTTCTATTAATTTATGAATAGTTTCTGTCCAGTGAGTACTAACATTTAAAATAATAGGAGAATCATTGAGCAATAATTTTTTATATAATTTTGAAAAAACACAGGTGTTTAAACTATCTACACTCCCTATTTTTAATTTATGGACAGGGTTTTGAGTTTTCCATTCCTGTGTATCCTTTAATAAAGAGTTCCATTTATTTGCAATATCAATAAATTCTTCCCCTTTAGCCGTTAATGTGATATACCCTTTTCCTTGTTCTCTTTGAATAAGCTTTACACCTAATTCATCTTCTAAGGATTTTAGTCTATAGCTTATTGTAGACTGTGATAAATATAGTGTTTCTGCTGTTTTAGTAAAACTTTTTGTTTTAGCTAGTGTAAGAAATGTTTCTATATTAGAATAATTCATAATTTTACCTCCATTTAGGTATTATCGAATTTTTAGATATTATACCCTTAAAATATTCATTTTACAAATCTTAATTTATTAAATATAATTGGGATAACGAATTCGTGAAACAAATTGTTTAGTATTTATAACATTTTAATCTATGAAAACATTAACAAAGAATCTGCTTGAAAATTCAAATAAAGAAGGGAAAAAATTATGATAAAAAGTAAAAAAATGCAGTTAAGTACCAAAGTATTTATTGGTTTTGGCCTAGGAATTTTAATAGGCATAATTTTCAAAGAAAAAGCAACGGTTATTAAGCCAATAGGTGATTTGTTCTTAAGATTGATTAAAATGATAGTTGTACCACTTGTTTTCTTTTCTATTATTAGTGGTGTTGTTAGTATTGGAGATATTAACAAGCTTAAAAGACTTGGTGGCAAGACTTTAGCCTATTACATAATTACAACCATAATTTCTGGCTTAATTGGTTTAACTGTTGCACACATAATAAAACCAGGAGCAGGTTTTGCAATGAATATTATTGCAGAAGCAAATCAGGAAGCAACAGCAGTTCCAAGTCTTTCTGAAACACTTCTAAGTATGGTACCAACTAATATTGTTGAATCTTTATCTACTGGTAATCTAATGCAAATAATAGTATTTGCTGTATTATTTGGAATTGCAATGACTATAATTGGTAAGAAGGCTGAGCCAATTAAAAACCTTTGTGATAGCGGAACAGAAATAATGTTAAAATTAACCGGAATTGTAATGGAATTTTCACCTTTTGGTGTTACTGCACTAATCGCAGCTTCTGTTGGACAATATGGTATTAAAATATTTGGACCTTTAAGTAAGTTAATTTTGGCAGATTATGTTGGACTTGTTATTATAGCAATTGTTATGTATTCTATAATGCTTAAATTTATAGCTAAGGTTAGTATTAAAGATTTCTATAAAAATATATTAGAGGTATGGGCTGTTACTGCAAGTACAACTAGTAGCTCTGGTACTTTACCTGTTACACTACGTGTTACAGAGGGAAAATTTAATGTAAAAGATGAATTGGCAAGTTTCACTCTACCTTTAGGAGCTACAATGAATATGAATGGTGCTGCATGCTATTATGCAGTTGCAATAATATTTGTTTCACAAATATATGGAATAGAAATGTCATTATTGCAAGAATTTACAATAATCATTTTGGCAACTTTGATTTCAGTTGGTTCCCCTGGTATACCAGGAGGCGGAATTGTAATGACAATAATGTTACTTACTACTATGGGACTTCCAGCAGATATTGTTGGTTTAATAGCAGGTATATATAGAATAATTGACATGGGGCATACAACACTTAATGTAACAGGTGACGTTGTAAGTACACTTTGTATTGCTAGATCTGAAGACATGTATAAAATAGAAGTTTAAAAAACAATTGTACAATAATTGAAATATAAAACTATATTTTATAACTATAATAGGAGGAACATAATAAAAATGGTTGATGATACAAATAAAGGTCAGATTTTTGATGAAGAATTATCAAAGGAAATAAAAGAAAAGTTCTATCACGTTGACTTTGATCCAATTTATAACACTGAAAGGATATTTTTTGATAATGCAGGTGGGGCTTTAAGACTAAAGTCTGCAAATGATACTTTTAAAAAAATAGATGAGCTTCCTGATTGTCCTGAACATTCAAACAAAACTGCCAAATGGCTAGCCCAAGTTCAGGAAAAAGCTATGGAAGATTTAAAAATAATTTTCAATGTTAAAACAG
>JBGUET010000051.1:0-10327 GCA_041821225.1 Sedimentibacter sp. | reverse complement strand
ATCTTGTATATTATAGCATTTATCATCATTTTCTATAACAAGTCGTTTTTTTACTGTTTCATTAAGTTTTTCATAATTTAATAAGAATCTCTTTATAGCATGATTTTTTTCGTTATAAATACCACCTATGTGAAGAATAATTTTATGTCTAGAATCCACCCCAAGGCTATCAAGCACCTTAGCGTGATAATCTAAATCATCCATTGCCTTTGCAGAAACTAAAGTGTTAGGGGAATTCAAAACGGTATATTGTCCTGGGTGCATTGAAACTCTAATATTGCTTTGTTCTATCTTTTTTCCTATAGTTTGTAACTGATATTCAAATATATCCCACCAGGGAATGTCGTTTACTAAATTAGATCCAAATGGAATTAAATCAGAACTAATTCTAAAAAGTTTTATATGATTTTTCACGTTATAATCAATTATGTTTTCAAGGGAATTTAAATTATGTTGAATTAGCTCCACTAGTTTCTTTTCATTTACATTCTTAATCATACAACTTTTCATATTTGTATTTTGAACACCAATAGTTAGACAGGCATAACCTATACTCATTTTTGCCTCCATGATAGCACTGATAAATATACTATACCCTGTTTACAACCTACTAAGCAATTTGGGAAAGAATTTCTATTATAAATTGTCTATATAAACAATTCTGGTTCCCGTCTGCTTTCAAATTGAATTTCTAATTCTTTTTTATGATTTAAAAAATTTGCATCATCAAAATATTTTGCCTGTCTTGGGCATTTCTTTATGCAAGCACAGCATTTAATGCATATACCATTTAATTTAGATACATCAATAAAATCTATGCTTCCCATTGGACAAATACTAACACATAGCTTACAATCATCGCAGGCTAGATTTGTTTTTGGAGTAATTTTTCTTATATCAACAGCAATGTTATTTTTATCCTTTGGCCTGTAATAATCTCTATAAGGCTTGTTACCTTTCACTACCAACGAATGAATTTCATTTTTATTCATTATTTTATCATAAATTTTTACTGCAAATTTTTTTGCTATGGATAAATCTTTTTCATCAGGCCTATTTTTTGCAAGAACATTAGAAAATGAATGTTCCCCAATAAATGCGCCTCCTGCAATCACTTGAAAACCGTCTGTTTCAAGAATATCTTTTAATTCTATTAGGGCATCATCATAATTTCTATTTCCATATACTACTACAGCAACTGCCAATGCTCCATTT
Source organism: Sedimentibacter sp. (assembly GCA_041821225.1). Lineage (GTDB taxonomy): Bacteria > Bacillota > Clostridia > Tissierellales > Sedimentibacteraceae > Sedimentibacter. The sequence goes on along the minus strand of JBGUET010000051.1, from coordinate 9,112 downwards.
CCCTTGATGGTTTTTAAATAATTCAACAATACATTTGGAACCCTTCCTGCAATAACAGGAATACCTATTACTACCAAGTCTTCAGCCACAAATGACACCTGTTTGTTTCTTGCCTTAGGCAAAGTAAAATCAATGTTTTCAGTAATTTCATTTACATTGGTTAATTTCAAAATTTCATTTGCAATACTACAAACAATTTTTTCTGTTGTTCCAGTTGCGCTGAAATACAATGTTTTTATATTCTTATACATAATATGCTCCTATTTTTATAGCGTTCTAATCAGATTTTATCTGATTTTCTGCTAGATTAATCTTTTTATATTTGTTTTTGAACCTATTAAAATTAATTTCCATTAAAAAAATACTAGAAATCATTAAAATTGCACCTGTATACGCCTTCAGTGTTAGAATTTCTCTCGCAAATATAAAGGCTACAAAACCTGCAAATACAGTTTCTAATGAAAAAATAACCCCTACATGAGAGGCACTTGTATATTGTTGCGCAATAGCCTGAATAATAAAAGCTGCCCCTGTACAGAAAATAGCTAAGAATAAAACTGGAGCCCATATTCCAGCATGTGTTGGTAAATGTGGGACTTCAAACACATAGGATAAAATCAAATTGAACAAACCTGTTATACCAAGTTGTAATACCCCAAGCTGAAACGGGTTTACATCTTTATGAGCTACTGCCTTTTCTGTTATAATTAAATCAATAGCATAAGCAAAACCACACATTATGGAAAAAAGGTCCCCTTTTAAATTTGCATAGTTAATAGAGAAATCATCTTTTAAAGTCAAAAGTCCAATTCCTATGAAACTCATGGTAACAACTAATATTGTCTTTCTATCAGGGATTTTTTTATATATTATGCTAGATAAAATGGGAGTGAAAATTACTGACAATCCACACAGAAATCCAGTGTTAGACAAGGTGGTGTATTTAATACCAAATGTGGCACCCATGTACACAAATACCAATGCAACGCTCAATAAAGCACTGTACATTAAGGTAATTTTAGAGATGTTTTTTAATTTTGGAAAGGCTAAGATTACAGCAACTACAAATGATATCAAAAATCTGTTTGCATTTAAAGTGAATGGACCCATATCTTCCAAACTTAAATCAATTAAGTAATAGGAAATACCCCATCCTAAAGTAACTAACACCAACATTAAATCTGCTTTTAATTGCTTTGACATACTCCGCCTCACTAATTATTATTTCAGACATAAGACTTATAAAATTAAGCAACTTTTATTTTTACAATATTAAATTCATCTTATAAAAACCAACATTATAACTGTATTCATTATATCTTAATTTATTTAATGTTTCAAATTTATTTAGAACCATATTATCAAATTGCGCCTATTTAGACGTTATTCTAAAAAGATATTGACCTTTTGATATTTCGTCGTTTCAATTCCAACAGTCTATTCATGTTTACTTTATAAAAAAGGTTTCTATCGAATAAAATAGAGCATTTCAAATTTTGGGTAATCCCCAAATTTGAAATGGTCTATTTAAAATTTTCATTTTATTATAATTAATAATATTTATTATTTAAAACTGTTTAAGTCCTTTATTATGGCCAGAATATGCTCTAGCTGTTCTTTATCAAGCTTGTCTAACTCAGATATCAGTTCCTTTATTTTTTCAGGGTTCTCTATGTTTTCATTGAATAATTCACTTGGATGTATGCCTAGATACTCACATATGTAAAAAAATCCTGTCATTGAAGGGAAAGTTTTTCTATTCTCAATTTTATTAATGTAACTTTCGCTTTGTCCAAGGGATAAGCTCATGTCTCTAGCTGAAACGCCCTTCTGGGTACGCAATTGAACTAGTCTATTATAAAGTAAGTCATCATAATCCACAGAACCACCACCTGTGTATCATTATATACCATATCACTAGCAATAGCATGGTATATAATGATATATTTATGTTGTTTTAGGGAATTGTTTGCCTTATAATGTATGTGTTACCTAAAACAATAAAACCGAAGGATAAAACTATGTTAACTAAAACAAGCAAACTTAAGGCATGCTGCTTTATTGAACACCAACCACAAATTTTGAAATTAAATTTTAATGAAAAAGATGTGGATATCATTAAATTTAAAAAAATGGTTCAGAGAATTACAATAAATCTAATAGAAAATTATAGTGTAAACCATTACATTAGCGGAGTATCCCTTGGAATTGGGCAATATGTTTCCGAAACTGTTTTGGAACTAAAAAAGCAATATCCTCATATTACTTTAGAATGTGCTATTCCATATGAAAGGCAAGCGGAAAATTGGACAGAAGCTCAACGAAACAAATATTTTTCCATAATAAAGGATTGTGATAAGGAAACATTGTTGCAATTTCAAGGTACCAATGACTCCATTCAAAATCTATACAAATATATGACAAAAAATAGCTATTATATAGTTCACATTTACCATAAAGACCACAATGGAATTACAAAAGATAATGATTGGTTGGAAATTCAAGGAGAAAATGTCTTTGCTATTCATTTGTAATGATTTATTTTTATATTTTACTTAAAATATTGATTTTTTTCATAAATTTTTGCATATAATAAACCATATATTGACAATATAGTAAACACTGTTTATAATCAATAGTGTTTACTATTAATATTGTAAACGAAAAGAGGTAATTATGAATAAAGTAGAACTACGCAATGATTTGGCCATATCATTGATAACATTAAATGATACAGATATTTTTACTTCCATGATGGGATATAGTCAAGGGGAAAAGCGTGTGCTTCTATATTTGGATATGCATGATGGAGATGAAATCTATCCATCCGATTTAAGCGATGAATTACATGTAACAAGACAGCGGATAACATCAATTCTGTCTTCTCTGAGAAAAAAAGGTTATGTTTCAATGAAAACAGCAGCAAATGACAGAAGAAAGAAACAAGTTGTGCTGACGGAAGATGCGAAAAAATATGTTCTCACAAAAGGAACATGGATTGAAAATTATTTTGATAATTTGCTTGAAAAATTCGGAGAAGAAAATGCTCTAGAACTTACTCGTTTAATTAATTTATTCACTGAACAGCTAAAACAAAATTCATCTATGTGATCCTGCACCGAAATAAATCATTAAATAAAATAAAAAACTAAGATACATATATTTTATAAGGAGAGACTTTGAAAAAAATTATTATTTCAACTGAAAGTGGAACAGATTTGCCAATAGATTTAGCAGAATTACATAATATTTATGTAATTCCTATGCACATAGTTATGGATGGCATAGATTATCAGGATGGGTCTATACCCGTAACTAATGTTTATGAATATCATGAAAGAACTAAAAAAATTCCTTCTACATCCGCAACTAATCCTAATGAATATTTTGATTTTTTTCGTAAAATTCAAAAGAAAAATCATGATTGTACTATAATTCATATTGCATATTCATCAAAGGCATCCTGTACATATCAAAATGCAATAATTGGTTCAGAGGGAATAGAAAATATTTATTTTGTAGATTCTTTAAATGTTTCAGGTGGCGAAGCTGCAATTGTAATGAAAGCAGTTGAACTTGCTGAAAACAATCCAAATATTGAGCCTTCTGATTTAATTGAAGAAATTAAAAAATATGTAAAGAAAGCAAGAGTTTCTTTTATTCCTGGGAATTTAGAATATTTAAAAGCAGGTGGACGTGTTTCAAATGCTGCCTATCTGGGAGCAACTCTTCTTCAATTGAAACCTCTCATTGAAATTGTTGATGGTCAATTAATAGGTACGAAAAAATTCCGTGGTAAAATAAGCCGTGTTGCTGAAGAATATTTAAATGAATTTATTGACAGGTATAATATGGCTAAAAATCAAATTTATCTTCTTTTTTCCTTGGGTCTGGATGAACAAATAAAACGTCATGCAGAAGAAATTGTAAAAGAAAAAGGATTCAAAGAGTGTATATGGATTCAGACTGGCTGTGTTATTTCAACTCACGGTGGTCCAGGTGCAATTGGTATAGCAGGATTTGAAATATAATTATTAAACAGACCACCTTAAAAGTGATATTGTATTTTAAGCTGGTCTGTTTTTTTCATAAATTCTTAAACTCCTGAAATATTAATGATTATACAATACAATTCAGGGTATATTCATACTAAAATTAACTAAAATGCTTATAATAAAATTTTTACTTTAAATATTGCTCACGCTTATCAATCCAGTGTAAACTAAAGCATATATTAAAACTAATTATTTGAAAGGAGTTCATTTATGATTAAGGTTGTAACTAAATTTATTGCAAAAAATAATGAAGTTGAAAACATAAAGGAAGTATTTGCTAAAATTATTCCTAGTATTAGAAAAGAAGATGGAAATATTTCATACCATCTGTTTCAAGATGTGAAAAGCAAAAATGAGCTTACATTAATAGAAGAATGGAAAAGCAAAGAAACATTAGACAGTCATATGCAAACTAGACTCCTTCAAAATGCCTTAGGACAAATAGAAAAGCATGTGGTTGATATTAATACCAACTTTTACCAACTGTTGATTTAGAAATCAACAAATGAATCCATTAAAAATAATCGTTTCACCCCCATAAAAATTCCCTCAAACCAATTTGTTTGAGGGAATAAGTGTACATTTTTAGATATTATACTCTTTTATCAAGCCAGCCAATAGCGTCTTTAATAACTTCATCTTTTATAGGTTCATTGAATATTTCATGGAACAAATGAGGATATATTCTAAGACCCTTATCAGCAGAAGAAATATCTCCAAAAAAGTCTCTTGAATCTTTTTCACTTACAAGTCCATCATTGCAGCCGTGTAGCAATAATACAGGGTCAATAAATTTAGAAGAATTCTCTTTGCACCATTCTACACCTTTAAACACTTCATAAAAAAGACCTGCAGATATTTGTTTTTCAACATAAGGATCCTCTGCATAGGCTTCAACAACAGCAGGGTCTGAACAAACACCGCTTCCTAATTCATTAGGGAAATATGTGTCAACAGGCAAATCTCTTGGAAGGTCAGAGGCAAGTCCTATGTTATTTCTCGTTAGCGCTCCTGACATAATCAAACCATTTGCTTTTTTAGGATATTTTATCCCAAAGTTTGCCACTGCAAAACCACCCATGCTGTGCCCAAGGATGAACAATGGAAGAGATGGATTTTCTTTTTTTGTCAACTCAGCCATTTCATTAACATCATCTATTAATTCATTGAAATCATTGTAAAAAACTTTTTTGCCTTCAGATTGCCCGTGGCCTCTAAGATCAAAGCGATATACTCCGTAACCACTGTCGTTTAGCTTGTTTGCAAGATAATCATATCTTCCCTGATGCTCGCATAGTCCATGGACTATAAGTACTATTGCCTTAGGATTTGTTGGACTGTCCTTTTTAGCATACAGCTTTGTTTGGTCAAAAGATGAAACAAAAAACTCGTTCGTCATACAATTTACCCCCTCATAATATAAACGTTTTCATTAAATAATTATATTTCTTTTTTTAAAAAAAGTCAAGATAGTAGAATGTTTTACAATTATAAAATCCACTACAAACTTTAGCTGTAGTGGATTTTATAATTATTGTAGTTACCACAAAGTTTTTATTATGCAGTATCATTTTATAATTTATTAACATTTCAAAGTTTGTACTTTACTTAATCAACAAGTAATATTGACGGATTGTTCTAAAACTATATTTTCACTAAAAGCTTTTTTGTAACAAAAAAATCCAATTGGTATCCACACCAGACTAAAAAGTCCCATATGCAAAATATTAGGTATAACAGTTTTAAAACTCATTCCTTTTATTAACACTTCCTGTACTGTTTTAGCATAATTAAGCACCGGCCAACAAGCTCTAATAATTATTTCTAGTGCTTTTGGCATTTGTTCAATCGGCCACACGCAACCGCTAGAAACAAAAGTAGGAAGAGATAACATGTATGAAAATTGAGAATACTTTTGTCTATCCTTTGTAATGGAAGCTATTACAAGAGACGGACCTATGAGGGATACAAGAAAAACTACTGTCATTAATATAACCGTCAACATATTTCCAATAATAGGCACGTGAAAAAAATTTTTAAGGATCAACAAACTAATGACGGTTGCAGGTATTATACCTGCAAAACAAGCACTCATAGTAGCAATTACCTTTTGCAAAACATTATCATTAGAAATGTATTTATTATCTCTTATAAAAGTTGAACCCATGGAAGAAAGCATTAATTGTTGAACAAATACTGCTAGAAAGCAGATTATGAGATAATTCATATAGGCCATTTTAGGGTCAAATAGAATTCTTTCCCCTATGTTATAAACAAGTGCCATGTTCTCAGACATTTGCGGAGAAACACCCTTGCCTTGAATTAATTTCATTTCTATTCCTGCTGATATTGATTGGGTAATTAATGTGGCCTGGGCAATTGCATTGTTTGCCACAACAATATTCGTACCATCTGTAATGGCTAGTATTTGTGATGACTTATATGTTGTAACATCCCCCTCAAAACCTGCGGGAATGCATATACCCATTTGCACGGTACCACTATCAATAAGATCTTCAAGTTCATTCCTGGTGGATGGGTAATTTACAATTTCAAAACGTTCATTAGTTAGAAAATAATTTCCAACCGTATTGCTTAAACTAGAACCATCCTCGTCTAGTATTGCAATTGGTATATCCTTAACATAATCGTTAAAGTAAATTCCACCAAAATATAGTGACAAGAAAATTGGTCCTATAAAGAGAAGAATCAGCATTCCTTTATATTTAAATATCGATCGAAATTCCCTCTTGAAGGCTTCTAGGTAAATCATTGTTCGTCAACTCCTCATGGTCATTATCTTGTGCTGCTATAATCATAACTATCTCTGTTATTATTAGAAATATTGTTCCGAAGGCTAACAAATATGTTACATCATTCATAAGTTGTTGCAAAGATGTTCCTTTTAGGTATATATTTCTAATGTTATTCACATAGTGTGCAAATGGCATGTATATGGCAAAACCTCTATACCCCACAGGCATAGATATAAGTGGCCATGTGGTTCCAGCCATGGCTGAGTTTGGAATAAATAAAACCGCCCCTCCAACCAAAGCAACCATTCTATTTTTTATTACTGCGGAAACCAAAACACAAAATGCAGAATCTGCAAAGCTAAGGGCCAGGGATAAAATGAATGCATCAAATATGCTTCCTATAAAGGTCACTCCGAAAAACAAAATCTGAATCACTATACACATCATAAAACTTAGGCTTCCAATCAAGGAATAAAACAAAACCTTGCCGGAGGCATATCCAAGTCTTTTCTTCCTTGTTTCATAATAAATATTATGATTGACAGATACTGTGGCTGTAAGTGCTAAGGCTGCTTGCACGCAACCTGCCATTAGTATAGGAGCTAGAAAATCATTGAAACTTTTCTTGGGATTATATAGAACTCTATTATTAAACTGAAACGCCTGAGTTATATTGAATGCTTCTTCATATGACATGTTAAGTCGTCCAGTTAACTGTTGAATAGTAGCGCCAGCTTTGTATGTCAAAAGAATCTCAGTTGCTTTAGCCTTTGCCGCACTAGTAATTGACATGTGACTACCATCATAAATCATTAAAACTGTTGGTGATTTAAGCAGTGTAATGTCATTATAAAAATCTTTTGGAATTATTAAACCAGCCCTTACCTTGCTATTTTTCATTAACTCCTCTAGTTCCTGCTCTGTTTCAGGATAATACGTCACATTAAATGTCTCATCTTGATCAAATTTGTCTACAAGCTGCCTGCTAAATGCTGAACCATCATAGTTAATAACTGCTATTGGAATATTATTTATAACTTCCCCAGACAGCTCTGCACCAATTAGAATTACAGTAAGTATTGGAATAACAAACAATACAACCAAATTTATTTTATTTTTAAAAAGATTTACACACTCTTCTTTAAAGCTTTTTATTAACATAATTCACATCCTAATTTTCGAAATTCACAAGTGCTGTCATACCAGGTCTTATTAACATATCTGAATTATTAAGTTCTATTTTCACTCCATAAGAAACAATATCAAAATTTCCATTTTCATTTGTAGCTTTTTTTACTGCAAAATCAGGCTGCTTATTGATTGTAACAACTTTGCCCTCCAAAGTTTTGTCCTTATATGAAGCAAGTTGAACATTTACAAGCTGACCTTCCTTAATGCCTTCAAGTTTATCTTCATCTAAATTCACACTTATCCAACATTTATCCAGATTACTAACAGTACCAATGGATGTACCTGTAGATACAAGTTCACCTTCGTCAGAATTAATTGTAGTAACTGTTCCATCTATTGGAGATTTTATAACAGAATCCTCCAAATATACTTCAACTTCTTGCAAGCCTGCACGTGCTTGGTCTAATAGACCTTGTGATGCAACAAGCCCTGCTTGAGCTTGTGTAATCTGTGAAAGAGCAATATTAGAAGCCTCAACTGCCTGATTTAGCAAAGAATTACTTGATAATATACCTGCTTCAGTCAAAGACAACTGTGCACTTGCAGCAGCTTTATCCTCAGTTCTAGCACCTTCTTTTGCCATGTTTAATGTCTGTAATGCTAATTCCTTTTGTGTTTGAATTTCTTCAAACTTTTGTTTCGTTATTGCTCCTCCATCATATAGGATAGTCGCCCTATCACAAGTGGATTCCCACAAGGCATACGCACTTTCAGCCTGTGCAACTTCTTGAGTTCTTGCACCATTTTCAGCCTTATCATTAATAGCACTAGCCATATCTCGTTGGCTTTCGCTGGCTTTAACACCTGCCTGAGCTTGTTGAACTCTGTCTTGAGACAATTTGTAATTTGACTCTGCCATTTCAACAACTGCTTGAGAAGCATCCACCCCTGCCTGTGCCTGGTCTATTTGCGCTAGCAACTGAGCTTTTTTTGCTTGGAGTTCTTCACTAGATATTTCAACAATAGGATCTCCCACTTTTACCTGTTCGCCTTCTTCAACATAGAATTTTAGAATTCTTCCAGGTATTTTTGTATTGATACTTACATCCTTTGCAAACACAATGCCTTGGGAAGTTCCTTGGTCTTTACTATCACCATATATTTCTGTTG
>JBGUET010000050.1:0-10348 GCA_041821225.1 Sedimentibacter sp. | reverse complement strand
TTTTTTAATTTTTGTTTAATTTATATTTACATCTCTTTGTTAAAACTCAAAGAGATGAAATTTTTATTTTATTTTTCTCCCGTATAAGTAAATGCTTTAATCATTTGTTTTTGTGCAATAGCATAAACAACAAATATAGGGGCAATTAACATAACATTACCGGCCATTAATATATGATATATGACACCACTTTCCACCTTGCTAAGAGACACAATTCCAACAGCTAGAGTTCTCACCGTATCATTTGTAGTCATAACGAGAGGCCAGAAGTAGTCATTCCATGAGCCTATAAATGCTAAAAGCACAAGTGTAACCATTGTAGGTTTAGCAATTGGAAGCATTACCTTGTATATTATTTTAAACTCACTTGCCATGTCTAACCTAGCAGCCTCTATTAATTCTTCAGGAACCTGCATAAATGTTTGGCGGAGCATAAATATACCGAATGCACTTGTTGCAGATGGTAATATCAAAGACCAATAACTGTTTATTAGGCTAAACTTACTAAACATCAAGAAAAGTGGAAGGAAAATAAGTTGTCCTGGAATCATCATAGTAATCATTGCCAAAGTAAATAAAATATTTTTACCTTTAAAATTATATCTTGCGAATGCATATGCAGCAGGGACTACGGTGATAAGTTGGCATAATATTATGCCGGTAGTTACAATTATGCTATTTATTGTATATTTTAGTATGGGAACTTTTTCGAATGCAGTTTTAAAGTTTACCCATTGCATGTCACTTACCCAAAATGTAGGTGGAAATTGAAGTGTTTCTCCTACTGTTTTTACTGATGTTAAAATCATCCAATAAAAGGGTATAAAGAATATGGCAACTAGCAATACATAAAAGATCCATTTAATTACTTTTTTTATACTTTTCATTTTATACTCCTATCTATAATAAACTTTTTTGCTTAACATTCTGAAATAAATGGCTGTCATAATTCCTATTAAAATCATTAGTATTACACCTGCAGCAGATGCATATCCGATTTTGTAGAAGGAGAAACCATATTGATAAATGTAATAGACTAAGGTGTTTGTTGAATTAAGGGGTCCACCTAATGTCATAATATTGATTGTTTCAAATACTTTGAAAGATGCTATAATTCCCATCAGTGTCAAGAAAAACAATGTAGGTGACAGCATTGGAAGTGTAATTTTAAAAAATATAGTATGAGGTTTAGCCCCATCAAGCTTAGCTGCTTCATATAAATAAGTTGGTACGCTTTGCATTGCAGATATAAAAATAATTGTATTATATCCAATTCCTTTCCACACATTTACAAGAACTAATGAATTCATAGCAACATGAGGATTACCAAGCCAATTAACTTGTTCTTGTCCAAATACCTGCAAGACATAATTTAATAATCCATAATCTTTATCCATTATCCACATCCATATAAATGCAATTGATGCTAAAGACACGACATATGGTAGAAAAATTGCTCCTTGCACAAGTCTATTTATTCTTGTATCATTTTTTAAAAATAATGCTAGCAGAAGTGATATAACTATAGTAAAAAATACAGTGAGTATCATATAATGAAATGTATTGATAATAACTTGTTTAAATTCAATGCTAGAAAATAACTTAGTATAATTTTCTAAATTAATGAATTTCATATCGCTGAGCATATTCCAATCAAAAAAGCTTAGATAAACCATATAGAAAATTGGAAATATAAAAAATACCATAAATAGTGAAATTGCAGGTGTTACCATCATATAAGGCAGAACTTTCTTTTTTAATTTTTGGGGCTTCAAATTGCTTACTTCCTTAGTTTTGTAATTGTATACTACATCTATGTTTTCCATGCCAAATCTCCTCCTTAGCAATAGACTCTTTGTTGTTTTTTATCAAAATAGTACAGTTTATCTTTAGAAATTTTAATATTTACATATAACTCATCAAATGTTAAATGTGTATATAATTTGACGTTGATTCTCCCACAAATTGCATCTAACTTATATAAACTTTCTGCACCTAGCATTTCTTTAGTTGCTATTTTTCCTGGAATTACTATGATATTGTCATTTGCTTCTATTTCTTGATTTTGTATTATAGTTGCATCCTCTGGACGGAAACCTATGTATGAAATATTTTCTGAAAGTGTCATATTATTTAGTTTGTCTCTATCCAATATATTCATGGGTGGAGTTCCTATAAACTGAGCTGTAAATACATTTTTGGGATTGTTATATATGTCATAGGGAGTGTCTTGTTGCATTATTTTGCCATCTTTTAGAAGAACTATATTTGTTCCCATAGACATAGCCTCGATTTGATCGTGTGTAACATATACAAAAGTTGTTTTTAGGCGATTATGAAGTTCAATTAAATCAGTTCGTATTTGACTTCTTAATTTAGCATCTAAATTAGATAATGGTTCATCCATTAGGAAAACTGAAGGTTGTTTTACCATGGCACGGGCAAGGGCGACTCGCTGCCTCTGTCCTCCAGAAAGCGACTGTGGTTTTCGGTCCAAATAATCATATAGGCCAACTATGCTGCTTATTTCTTTAACTCTTCTGTTTATTTCTTCTTTTGGTATTTTATTATTAATAAGGCCAAACTCCATGTTGCCTTTAACAGTCATAGTGGGATACAATGCATAATTTTGAAATACCATAGCAATATCTCTATCACCTGGTTCTACATTGTTCACAATTTTGCCATCAATTTTAATATCTCCGCTAGTTTCTTTTTCAAGTCCCGCAATCATTCTAAGCGTTGTTGATTTACCACACCCGGAAGGACCTAGCAAAACAGTAAAACTTCCATCTTGAATTTTTAAATTCAGGTCTTTAATTACTGGTTCATCTGTGCCATATGCTTTTGTGATATTTGACAGTTCGATTTTATTCATTTTTTCTCCTCTGTTAATATTTTTAACCTGTGATTATGATAGTAAATTTAAAATTTAAAATTTAAAATTTAAAATTTAAAATAGTTTCTCCTTAAATGGTTCTATACGAAAGATACAACTTTATTATGTAGATAAAATGTAATTAAAGTAATTTTTATGTATAGAGAATAAAAATGTATGTAAATATTTTTCATATCAATTTTTTTGAATTTCTATGGACAAGATGCTCAGTATGATGGTAATAATGTTTCTAAAAATGCTTCATATGTTTCCTTTGGAGAAGCACAAGGTGAAATGTTTGGTGAACTAATGGACGTTCATGGCTGTGGTGCTGTAAGGAGTGATCCAAAGACAGGGGATGCATCAGATTATCCTGTTTACTTTGGTCCACAAGGTGATGTTCGGTATGTATATAACTATGTATTAGCTGTTAGAAATATAGAAGAATAAAAAAAATTGAAACAATTGATGATTTAGGAATTTTAGAACAACAGTTGGTATATGCTAAGATTCTAATGTTGAGATATAAGCAGATATGGTATGAAATATAACTAACAGAATAATGTGAATTTTAAAGAAGCTATATACAGTGTATCTGTTTGCAATGTTCAAAGATGTATAATTTATCAAGTTAGAGTAAGTAATTATTTTAGTAGCTTTAGGTCCATTTAAGTTTGGTGGGTTAATATAGAGCAAATGAAACATAATAGTTCATTACAAGGTTTTGACGATGTATATTAATCTATTATTTATGAAAGGAAGACTTTTCTATGAAAAAAACTTATAAATTCAGAACTTTTTACAAAAATATGGCTATAGTATTAATAGCTGCGCTGTTGGCTGGTTGTAGCCAGACAGGTGATGTTAGTATTGATGAAACAGATGTTGATGAAGTTCCTGCAATAGAATCTGAGACAACAGAATCTTCATCCACAAGCACATGGAATGAGGAAACACACGGCAATGATGTAGATCCTAATTATGATGTGGTATTTAATCAAAATGAGGTATTGGAACTCACTATCACCATAGATCCCGATGAGTGGGAGGCCATGAACACCGACCTTCAAGAGAATGTGACTAGTATTGGAACCATTGGCGGTGGTGGTGGCCAAGTCAGAGGCGGAGGCGCCGGCCAAGTCAAAGGAGGTCCTGGGGAAGCTAGAGAAACAGTACAAGGTGAAGAATTGCAGGCTCGTCCAGAAATAGCAGAATCTGCAGCGCCAGCCGGAGCTTTAGAAACCACTGATGATTCTGATTATGAACCAATTTGGGTCACTTCAACCATTTCATTTGAAGGTGATACTTGGGATAATGTGGGTATTAGATTTAAAGGTAACTCCAGTCTTAAATCTGTTGCCAGCTCAAATGTTGATAAGTTTTCTTTCAAGCTGGACTTTGACGAATTTGAAGATGAGTACCCTGAGATTGAAAATCAAAGATTTTACGGATTTAAACAGCTGAACCTGAACAATAACTATGGAGACCAATCACTGCTTCATGAAAAAGTGGCGGCTGATTTATTCCGTGACTTTGGATTAGTATCTGCTGAAACATCTTTCTGTGCAGTGTATGTGGATTATGGTGAGGGTAGCCAGTATTTTGGTCTTTACACCATAGTTGAAGAAGTGGATGACACTGTATTAGAGGAACAGCTTGGTGATGATGATGGAAATCTTTACAAGCCAGATGGCGATGCAGCTAGCTTTGCAGAAGGTACTTATGATGAGTCTGAAATGGAGAAGAAGAATAATGAGGATGAAGCAGACTATAGTGATGTGCAATCCCTTTACACTATTATCAACAGCGACCTAAGGACATCAGATGAGGAAGAGTGGAAGGATTCCTTGGAAGAGGTCTTTAATGTGGATGGTTTCTTGAAATGGTTGGCTGTAAATACAGTTATTCAAAACTGGGATACTTATGGTACCATGACTCACAATTATTACCTTTATAACGACCCTGATACAGGTCTCTTAAATTGGATTCCTTGGGACAACAATGAAGCCTTAGCAGATGGTAAAAAAGGTGGTGGACTCAGCCTAGGACTTACAGAAGTCAGTGATAAATGGCCACTGATCAGTTATATTATCGACATACCTGAATACAAGGAAGTATATGAAGGCTATCTAGCTAAATTTGTGGATGAAGTCTTTACTGAAGAAGCAATGACTGAAACGTTTGATAAGTTGTATGAGCTTATAAAACCTTATGCATATGCTGAGGAAAATGGCTATTCCTTCATCAGTTCTGATGAAGCCTTCGACAATGCAGTTGCCGGCCTTTATGAATATGTTGGCAATCGTAATGATGCAGTGGATGCATATTTGAATTAACTTAAACTAACGAGAATGAGCGCAAGTGATACTTAAAATCATCCCTTGCGTTTTTTCATTAAAATGCTTTATCATTGTTTACTTATAAAGTAATAATGTTTACTTACTTTAAAAAAGCTATAATTGCAAACTCAACATATGGATTATATAATAATAGTAATACTAATGTGGGATTATAGAATTAGCAAATTAAATAGTAGGATGAATATTGAATAAAAGGAGAAAAGTATGCAAAATCGGATGAAAACACATTTGTTAACAGAAGAACAAATTTATGAGTTGTTATTAAGGGCTAAAGTATGTAGAATTGCCACACAGAGTCCAGAGGGATATCCATATGTTGTGCCCATGCATTTTGTTTATTTTAATGAGAAAATCTATACCCATGGTCTGCCTAAAGGGCTAAAGTTAGAGTACATTGCTCAAAATTCAAAGGTAGGTTTTGAAGTTGATGAAATGATTGGTTTCATGTATGAAGGTGCTGATGTTGCCTGTGATGTCAACACAGAATACAATAGTGTCATTGCATTGGGAAATGCAGTGGTTATAACAGACCCAAAATATAAACGAGAAGTGTTAAATGAGATTGTTCATAAGTATACTCCTAGTTTCTCTGGACAAGAATTACCTGATAATATGGTTGTGAATACGGCCATTGTTGAAATTTCAATATTAGAATGTACGGGTAAGTATTATAAATAATCAACATTTGTTTGCTTTAGATGAACTTTGTTTAATGTAAGTATATGGAAGTTAAACGAAAAGACTGGAATAATTTTTAATAAAAGTGTATAATAATTTTAAAAATATTTTCTAAGTTTTTTTAACAATAATAAAGAATATGTGACAGAAAGCAGCTTGCTGCTTTCTGATTTGTTAATTAAAGCTAATTTATTAAATTTTATGGAGGTAATTATGGTTAATTTTAATGATGTGTTAAATGCAAGAAAAAGGATTGAAAAATATATTTCTGTTACACCACTTGATTTTTCAATTGGTTTAAGTAATGAAAACACAAAGGTGTATTTGAAGTTGGAATGTCAGCAAAAGCAAAAGGCTTTTAAAGTAAGAGGAGCGTTGAGTAAATTATCTTCATTGACTGATGAAGAAAAAGAACGTGGAGTAATTGCGGCGTCATCAGGAAATCACGGCGCAGGAGTTAGTTATGCGGCTCATTTGCTGGGAATAAAAAAAGCTAAAGTCTTTGTTCCTGAAACAGCTCCAGCTGCAAAAATTGAAAAAATCAAGTACTATGGTGCTGATATTCAACAAGTAGGGAAAGTTTATGACGATACGCACAGACTTGCCATGGATGAAATGAAAAAGTCCAATATGACATATATTGACTCGTGTTCTGATGTACAGCTTATTTCAGGACAGGGTACTGTAGGATTAGAAATCATGGAACAAAATCCTGAAATAGACACTATAATTGTGCCTATTGGAGGAGGAGGCCTTATAACTGGAATATCAGTGGCTGCAAAACATATGAAACCAAGCATAAAAATCGTTGGGGTTCAAACTGCCGCATGTCCTGCAATGGTTAAATCTTTAGAAGACAACATAATGTATGAGGAGTTTCCTTCAGAAGAAAGTATTTGTGATGCTTTAATTGGTGGAGTTACAGAAATACCTTTTAAAATGGCAAAGCAGTGCATAGATGATATAATTGTTGTTAGTGAGGAGTCTATAAGAAAGGCAACAGCAATTCTGTTGACACAGGAAAAAGTAGTGGCAGAACCTTCTAGCGCTACTGGAGTTGCTGCATTAATGGAAAATCCTGAGTATTTTCAAGGTAAGAATGTAGCCATAGTAATTACTGGGGGAAATTTGGACGAAGACTTCATGAAAAAAATACTCATGGGGGATGAATCTTAAATGAACAAAATTCGTGTATTAAATAAGATTGATATAGAAAAAAACCTGAATATGCAAGATGTGGTTATTGCAGTTGAAGAGGCATATGCGTTAAATTCACAAAAAGAAATAAAACTTTTTGATACTGTATTTCATGACTTCGAAGAAGGCAAAGCTGATATGGACATAAAATCCGGAACCATAGACAAGGCAGGAATTTACGGCTTTAAAATAATGTCTTGGTTTTCTGAAAATGAAGCAAAGGGTCTAAGCTCACTCATGGGAAACATCATGCTTTATGATAGGAGCACAGGAGCTCCCATTGCATTGCTAGAGGGTGCGTCTATTACTGGCATGAGGACTGGAGCGGCGGGAGGAATTGCAGCTAAATATTTGGCAAGAAAAGACTCGCGCGAATTGTTAATGGTGGGAACTGGTAATCAGGCACCTTTTCAAATAGCATCCGCCCTCATGATGACTGAAAATATAGAAAAGGTAACTGTGTACAACCCGCATTCTTATGAATCAGCAGTGAAATTTTCTAAAAAAATAAAAGGCATACTAAGAGATGATTTCCTTTCTAAGTTTAAGGGAGAAGAAAATATTTACGAAATGGTAGAAAAAAAATATGATGTGGAATTTATTGCCTGTGATGATTTGGAAGCAGCAGTAAGAAGGGCGGATATCATTGTAACAGCCACACCGTCAAGAAAAGCAATGATAAAAAAAGAATGGCTAAAAAAAGGAACCCATTTAACTTGCATAGGATCTGATATGGAAGGTAAACAGGAAATAGATGAAAATATTTTTTCTGTTGCAAGAGTGTTTACAGATGATGCAGAAAAAACATCAAAGGTTGGAGAAATGGAAATAGCCATTAAAAAAGGAATCTTTTCTAAAAATGATATAGTATGTGAAATAGGTGAAGTAATACTAGGACATAATAAAGGTAGGATTACAGATGATGAAATAACTATATTTGACGCAAGCGGACTGGCTGCACAAGACCTTCTAACCGCCAAAGTTCTCATGGAAAAAGCAGAAAAGTTTAATTTGGGCACTGTAATAGAACTTTAAAATCAAAAAAAACAATTAGAAGGAGTGATAATTTGCATACAGAAGAAATAAAAAATATATGTAGCGCGAATCTTGATAAAATTATTGAATACAGGCGACATTTCCATATGTATCCTGAACTTGGGCACAAGGAATTTAACACATCAAAAATAGTAACTGAAGAATTAAAAAAATTGGGCATGGAGGTATTAGAAAATGTTTCTGGTACTGGCGTGGTTGGTCTTTTGAAAGGAAAATATCCTGGAAAGACGGTTCTTTTGAGAGCTGATATGGATGCCATACCTGTTCAGGAAAAAAGCGATTATGAATACAAGTCTAAAGTTGACGGTGTAAGTCATGCTTGTGGACATGACGGGCATACTGCAAATCTCCTGGGTGCTGCCATGATATTGAGTGAACTTAGAGATGTGCTTCATGGAAATGTAAAGTTTGTTTTTCAGCCTGATGAAGAATATGGTGGAGGAGCAAAGGACATGATTGAGGAAGGCGTTCTTGAAAATCCTCATGTTGATGCTGCTTTTGGTTTGCATTTATGGGGACCTTTACCGGAAGGACAAATTCATGTAAAGCATGGTCCTGCAATGGCTGCTCCTGACAAGTTTATTTTTAAGGTCAAAGGAAGGGGCGGGCATGCGGCAATGCCTCATCTTTGTGTAGACACAATAATGATAACAGTGCAAGCCATAAATAACATGCAATCCATTATAAGCAGAAGGAAAAATCCATTCAGTCCTGCAGTTATTTCTTTTTGTTCCATCAATGCTATAAGTGAGTATAATACTTTGCCTGATGTAGTTGAAGTTTCAGGGACAATAAGAACATTTGACCCAGGATTGAGGGAGTGGATAATTAAATCCATGGAAGAAGTACTAGACGGAATTTGTAAATCTCAGGGAGCTGAATATGAATTTATTATTGATGAATCTTACTCGTTACCCCCGGTCATAAATAATAATTTTTTAACTGATATAGTGCAAAATGCAGCTGAGAAAATAGTGGGCAAAGAAAATGTAATGGAATTAAGTGAACCTCTAATGGGAGCTGAGGATTATGCGTATTTTTCCCAGGCTGTTCCATCATCTTTTTTCTTTGTTGGAGTTTCTCCTAAGGGAAAACAAATGGTTAATCACAGCCCTCTTTTTCAATGGAAGGATGAAATTCTTTATTCATCAGCTGCTACAATGGCTCAGGTTGCAGTTGATTTTTTGAATGAAGGCAAGTATTAAAACTTATGAATCAAATAAAATAGAAAATATTAATTTCAACAATCAAATATAATTTTAAAATTAAACATATTTAAAAAGCTGAAAAAAAGATATAAAATCTGATTTTCAGCTTTTTAAAAAATTTCCAACGTATCTTTATTTTTTTCTAACATTCTTATAAATTCTTGAGTGATGTCAGGGTCGAACTGTGTTGCACTACACCTCTCTAATTCTTTTATAGCTTCTTCGTAACCTTTCCTTTGACGGTAAGTTCGAGTAGAAGTCATAGCATCAAAACTATCAGCAATACTCAGTATTCTTGCTAGATATGGTATATCTTTCGCCTTTAATGCTTTAGGATATCCTGTTCCATCGTACCGCTCATGGTGATAAAGAATTATAGGTAATACTTCTTCTAAGGCATCTACGGTCCTAACAATTTCCACACCATTTTCTGGATGACATTTTAGTATATTCCATTCTTCATCGGTTAACTTAGTTCTTTTGATTAAGATATCTTTAGAAATTTGAATTTTCCCAATATCATGTAAATAAGCACCATAACGCAATATTTTTCTGTCTTTTTCAGCTAAATCTAAATGATTAGACATTAATTCACAGTAGATTACAACTCTATCTGTATGGGCATATGTATACCGGTCTTTTGCATTAATTACGCTTATTAAAGTTTTAATTGAACTAATTATATCAATATCATTTTTATCTATATGTGATTTTAAATCTTCTAATACAGAATAATAGCTTTCAACTCTATTTTTATTAAAAAACTTAGCTCTATAAAGAGCATCGTCAGCTGTGTCTATTAGTTCTTGCTTAGATTTAGCTTTTTCTGGATAAAATGATATGCCAACTGATATAGTTAATTTTCCGCTAGGTTGATGTTCTTCTCCTTCAAAATAAGCTTTTTCAACAACATCCCTAATTTTATTTCCTATATTAACAGCTTCATCTTCTGAAGAGTCAGGCACAATAAC
>JBGUET010000049.1:0-10495 GCA_041821225.1 Sedimentibacter sp. | reverse complement strand
TACGGATGGCAATTTATCATCAGGTTTGAGTGCTTTTGATAATATTAATCTTGTAATTTCTTCATAAATTTGTTCATAAATAGCCTTTGAACTGTTATTATCAATTTTTATCAATTCAACACCTCCAATCAAATATTATTATAAGCAACTTTGCCGTTAACATAACTATGTAATTTTCCCTCATAAACTGTTTCAAGTTTCAAATTGTTATAATCATCAGGTGCTACCAATGTAACTTCTTTTTCCAAAGAAACAATGCCCCATAAAATATCAGTTACAAAGCTTGAACATACATAGCAATATTTCCTCGTTAGAGGAATATTAAAATACATTAAAAATAGATTCAAAAAACTGTACTTGTATTTATCTGGGTCTGCAATAAATTTATCTAGCCTTACTAATATAGTGTCGTATTCTGCATCTGTAACATCGATCTTGTAAATTTTGCATTTTGTTTCAGGAAATAATTTAAATATACCTTCATTAATATCTTCTTTTACAAAACCACCAATTAGAGGGCACCATATTACTTTTCTTCCAAAACTATACATAGTTGAACAATCACTATTCATAGAAATTGAAACGTGATTGTATGGTTTCTTTGAAAAAATTTTTAACATTTTAGATACTTTTGTGTTTGTTTGAGTTAAAACTATATTTATTTCAGTCATTATTTTCTCCGTATTCTTCTGCGTAGTAGTCTTAGCGCAATTACTGTATTATATCCTATAGTACAGTTGTTGTCAATTGAAATATAATACATACAAAAAAATTTGTGCTAATTAAGCACAAATCTCAAATTTGTAATTCATATCCGATTATATAATAGTATACAACCAGAAAGATATCGGTATTGTTATAAGTGAAATGATGTGAGTGATAACAACAATCTTGGAAGCAAAAATGTCATCACATTTATATTTCTGTGCCAGTATAGGCATTAGAACGGCAACAGGTAAAGCAGAGTATATTACAAAAATTTGTTCAATCATTGGTTCAAAATTTACAAATTTTAAAACTATAATCATAAGTATTGGTGAAATCATCAATCTAAAAAAAGTTGTATAATATGCTTCCTTATTTACTAATGAATTTTTTATACCAATAGTTTTAATTTTACTGCCTATTATAATCATGGATAACACAGTGGTAACATTAGTCAACAGATTTACTAAATTCACTGCAAATAAAGGTAATTTGACTTGAGAAAAATACAAAAACAATCCTACATATATTCCAATCATTCCAGGATTAAAAAACATATCTTTTATATGTTTCTTATTCTTCTTTTTTCCCATCACCAATCCCATTCCATAGGTCCACATAAGTATTATATTTGGAGTCTGAACCATGGCAGCATAAAACATAGCCTCTTTACCAAACATTTGATTTACAAGTGGAAATCCCATAAAACCGCAATTCATTAAAACAACGCTATACTTGAAAATTCTTTTCTTTTCATCTTCTTTTAATAAAACCGAAGCTATATTGCCTAAAACCATCAACATTCCATAAAATATTACAGCCAAAACTAACAGATTAATACCCGTCTTAAACTGCTCCACGGAAAAATCTATATATAATGCATTAATTACCATTGCAGGTATTGTAATATTTACTAAGATAAAAGTAATAGAGTTTTCTGCATCATCGTTAAGAATATTTTTATCTCTCAAATAATATCCTATAGCCATAAGTATTCCCATTAATACTATGCTATTCATTAATATTTCTAATATCATATTTTAATAAAGCCCCTTCTCCATTGTGTCCAAACTTATAGAAGGATACCATGAAATGCTTTTGACTTCAAGAAATTTATTAGAAATCCTTAATTCTTTAATGTGAATTTTAATTACAAAATAAGCGATTTTTACAGTAAGTTGATGCATACGTTTGCCTATGTAGTAAAAAATGGTGCACCTGAGAGGAATCGAACCCCCGGCACATGCCTTAGGAGGGCACTGCTCTATCCTACTGAGCTACAGATGCACAAAAAATTTAACTTATTCTCGAATACTACACTAATTTTTAAATTTTGTCAAGACGCTTGTTCATGTCACGTCCACTATGACCCTATTTATTCTTTAATTATTTTTCTCCAAACTAAAATTTTCCCAGTAAATTTTCGAAATATCTGAATACTCTTACAAATATATTTGCTTTTTCAATATTTTCATTTACAATTGCATCAACTTGTCCTATTTCTTCATCGTTTATGAGAATACTTATGGTACCGATTTTATCACCTTTAGTTAATGGAGCTTTTACTGATTCATTATATGTTATTTTTGTTTTTACAACCTCATCTTTATTAACAAGCTTATTGTAATCAATTAATGGATATACATCTACATTTGGATTTTTAGAACTAGAAATATATACTTTATCGACTGTTTGTGACATGTCCGCAATTTTTTCCATAGTGAAACTGTTTTTCCCATACTCCAAAAGTTCTTTTGTTTTCTCAAGTCTCTCTTCATAAGTTTGCGCGCCCATTATTATTACAATAAGTCTGAAGTCCTGTCCATTTCCATTAACAGGCATTGTAGATACAAGGCACAATCCTGCTTGGTCAGTATATCCAGTTTTCAGACCATCTACCCCTTCAATAATTCCAAGTGCTGGGTTTGTAGCTACCTTGCTAAAATTTCTTTCTGTTACAACAAGCTCTGGCTGTTTAGTAATTTCTAATATTTCAGGGTAGGTGTTCAATATGTATCTCACCAATTTGTAAATATCTGAAATTGACATGTGATTTTGACCTGTTTTTTCATCGTTAATAGGAAGTCCGTTAGGATTTACAAAACTTGCAGACAAAAGACCAAGCTCAGATGCTTTAGAGTTCATCATAACAACAAAATTGTCCTCAGTATTTCCAACATGTTCTGCAATTGCTGTAGCGCAGTCATTTCCTGATACTATTAGCATACCTTTAACCAACAAACTTAACTTAATTGTCTCTCCAGCCAAAATTCCAAAATGACTTCCTTCAGTTGCAGCTGCATGTCCACTTATTACAACATCATCATCTAAAGATATTTTCCCAGCTGTAACAGCATCCATCATTAATAAATAAGTCATTATCTTCGTAACGCTGGCCATTGCCAACTGTTCATTTATATTATATTCATATAGTATTTCACCCGTTTCCAAATCACCTAGCAGGGCTCCCTTTATATTATCATTAATATTAATTTCACCAAATACAACTGTATTTGTAAGCATCACAATAATTAGACACAGTGACAGTATTTTTCTGATATTTTTCATATATTTCCTCCAATTTGTTATACGGCAATTCTATTATATAATAGAATTAAGGTAAATGCATTATTAAAATTGAGAAAGTTACTGTAATTTATGGGAAAAAAATCAAAATTCGTAAATTTTTTAATTAATCCTTTGAACAATCCAATTCTCAATATCTTTATATATTATTATTCTATCTGTTTCATTGATGATTTCGTGCCTATCATCTTTGTACAGCTTAATGGACAGGTCTTTCATTCCTAGTTGTTTAAAACTATCATATAGTTTTAATACATCTTTACCAAAGTTTCCTACAGGATCCTGCTCCCCAGATAAAAATATTATTGGCAATTTTTTTGACATTTTTTCCAAATTATTTTTGTCATACAAACAAACCATCCCCTTGAACATGTTATAATATGAATTCAAGGTAAAAACGAAGCTAATCCTACTATCATTTATATATTCATCCACTATCTTTTCATCTTTGCTAAGCCAATCTAATTTTGTTCTTGATGGTTCAAACCTTTTATTGTTGCTCCCAAAGGCAAGATTATCTACAAATTTACTTCTGTATCTCCAACCTTTAATAAAAGCCATGAACTTTGTAATAAATATACCTGATTTTAATAATGCATAGGGCTGATTTCCTGTTCCAACAATAATGGCTCCGTCAATTCCCTGATTGTATATTGTAATATATTGTCTTATTAAAAACGACCCCATGCTGTGACCTAATAAAAAGTATGGAACACCTCCATGCTGGTTTTTTACTATTTCCGTCAGTTTATAAATATCTTCAATAACTGCCTTATTTCCATCAACATCGCAAAAAAATCCTCGGTCCTCCTCAGTGAGCAAAGAAGATCCATGTCCTAAATGGTCATTTCCAGTAACTAAAATTCCTTTATCAGCAATGTAATTTGCAAAGTCATCATATCTTTCCATATGCTCAAGCATTCCATGAGCGATTTGAAGAACACCTATTATTTTACCATCTGGAACCCATTTAATTCCATGAATCTTTGTTTTTTTATCAGCTGAATCATAATAAAACTCTTCTTTTTTAACCATAAATGCCTCCAAATTTTATTTATTAACAATTGCACATTAATCATATTGCTATTATGAACATTAGTCAACACATACCTTTCACTACACAAACTAAATATAATTCAAGAATAATTCTAGTTGAAAAACCTTTAAATTTATTGTAACATTACATTACTAATATTAATATTTATGACCAATGTATTAATGCAAAACACTTATTTGTTATAGGAGGATAAATTGAATAGAATTCATATGGAAAACTTAGGACTCAACGATAAATTCATAAATGCGTCAAATTTATATAAGGGCCTTGTTGTTGGAAGAGTTACTTCTCAATATAAAGATTTATACAAGGTCGCAACTGAATATGGTGAAACAAAGGCTCAAATTTCAGGTAAATTTAGGTTTAATGCTTTAACTGTTTCTGATTTTCCTGCTGTTGGAGATTTTGTCATGCTTGATAAAATTGAAAACAATGAAAACAATTCAATTATTCATCATTTACTAACAAGGAAAAGCGCATTTATAAGAAGAGCATCTGGTACATCTAATAATGAACAAATTGTAGCTTCTAACATTGATACAATTTTTATATGCATGTCTCTTAATAATGATTTTAATCTTAGAAGGCTGGAACGTTATATAGGGATTGGATGGAATAGTGGTGCTACACCTGTTATTGTACTTACAAAAGCAGACTTATGCAACGACTTAGAAGATAAATTGCTACAAATAGAAGATGTCGCTCTTGGCGTAGATGTTATTGTCACTTCTAGCATGAGTGAGGACGGCTACTTTTCTATAAACAAATATATTGAGCAGGGGAAAACCATAGCCTTTATTGGTTCATCTGGTGTTGGCAAGACCACATTAATAAATAAACTAATGGGTGAAAATATATTTGAAACAAAAGGATTAAGAAACGATGATAAAGGAAGACACACAACTACAAGTAGAGAACTTGTAGCACTTCCTGGAGGAGGTGTTGTAATTGACACCCCCGGCATGAGAGAGTTGGGAATTGAAAGTGCAGACTTAGAAAAAGCATTTGTTGATATTGATGAATTATCAACTCAATGCATGTTTAGTGATTGCACTCACACAAATGAGCCTAACTGTGCTGTAATTGATGCCATTAATAAAGGTTTGCTTTCAAAAGAAAGATTTGATAGCTATTTAAAGCTAAAAAAAGAAGCTAAATACAGTGGCTTAAATTCAAAACAAATTGAAGCCGAAAAATTAAATGAAATGTTTAAAGGTTTTGGTGGCATGAAAAAGGCCCGCAAAGCGCTAAAAGAAAAAGATAAAAACAGAAATGGATATAATTAAAAACTTATGAACAACAAACAAAAATTTTGCTTTAATTATCCACAAATAGTTTAATATTTGTAAGCTTGACGCAATTTTTTTATTTCTTCACCATGTCCATTTAAATCATTAGGTGTTTCTAAAAAGAATGGCAAATTATATAATTTAGGATGATTTATTATTCTCGAAATAGCTTCAAATCCTATGTAGCCCTCTCCTATGTTTTCATGGCGATCTTTATGGCTATCATATGGGTTTTTGCTATCATTTAAATGAATTGCGTATAATTTTTCAAGGCCTATAATTTTATCAAATTCATTTAATACCCCATCCAAATCATTTACTATGTCGTATCCAGCATCATAAACATGGCAGGTATCAAGACATACCCCTATTTTATCTCTTAAAATCACCCTATCAATGATTTCCTTTAACTCCTCAAATTTGCTTCCAATTTCCGTTCCTTTTCCTGCCATCGTTTCAAGTAATACTATGGTAGTTTGTTTGGTTTTTATTACTTTGTTTAAAGCATCTTCAATATATTTTATTCCTATTTCAACACCTTGCTTTATATGGCTGCCTGGATGGAAATTATAATAATTATTAGGCAAACATTCCATCCTTTTTAAATCCTCCTCAAGAACCTCCAAAGCAAATTCCCTCGTCCTTGAATCTGCCGATGAAATATTTAATGTATATGGAGCATGACCGATCATTTTTGCAAATTGATTTTGTTCTGCTAATTGTATTAGCTTTTTTACATCTTCTACATCCATATCTTTTGCTTTGCTGCCTCTTGGATTGCGAGTAAAAAACTGAAATGTATTGGCTCCTATACTTAGAGCCTCTTTCCCCATTGCTTCATATCCATTAGAAACAGATAAATGACATCCTATTTTTAACATTTTACCTCCATTATTGTTATAAATCTCAATGCACGATTTTTTCATTATCCCTATGTGAAACTAAAACTGTTTTAAAAACTATATTATTTTTTCTCCACCGTATGTTTCTCCACCAGCATTAGGTAATATTCCATACCTTTCAGTCCACAGCGTTTTATATTTAACAGCCTGTGCATGAATTTTTCCCACATCTTCTGTAAGAGTCTTAATTACTTTTGCTGGTATTCCTACGACCATGGAAAAAGGTGGAATTATTTGATTTTCTTTTACTACAGCACCTGCACCAACAATGCTTCCCCTTCCTACAACTGCTCCATTCATCACTATGGCACCCATACCAATTAAGCAGTGGTCTTCTATTTTACAGCCGTGAATTATGACTCCGTGACCTATGGTAACATAATCTCCAATAATGGTGGAACAATCATCTGCAACATGTACAAGGCTACCATCTTGAATGTTTGTATATTTCCCTATTTTAATGCTGTTAATATCTCCTCTAACAACACTGTTATACCAAATACTGCTGTATTCATCCATAATAACTTCTCCAATAACTTGAGCGCCATCGGCAATAAAAATTTTTTCATTTAAAGTTGGCATTTTGCCTTCAAATTCTTTAATCATAATCTACCTTTCTATTTATTATTTATTTATCCATGGTTGGAAATCTATTTTTTCCATTCCATTCATATACGGTCTTAAAACCTCTGGAATTATTATAGTTCCATCTTGGTTTTGATAGTTTTCAAGTATGGCAGCAAATGTTCTTCCCACTGCAAGTCCTGAGCCATTTAATGTATGAATAAACTCAAGCTTTTTCTTGTTGTTTGGTCTGTATTTTATGTTTGCTCTTCTTCCTTGAAAATCTTCAAAGTTTGAACAAGAGGAAATTTCAACATATCTTTTATAACTTGGCATCCATACTTCTAAGTCATATGTTTTTGCTGAACTAAACCCAATATCTCCTGTGCAAAGTTCTACAACTCTATATGGTAAAACTAACTCCTTTAGAATTTCTTCAGCAAATCTTGTCAAAATTTCCAGCTGTCTGTATGAATCTTTAGGGGTTGTATACATAACCATTTCTACTTTATCAAATTGGTGGTTTCTTATTAGTCCTCTTGTATCCCTTCCTAATGACCCTACTTCTGACCTAAAACACGGTGTGTAAGCTGTCATATACATTGGCAACTGAGATTCTTCTAAAACTTCATCTCTATAAATATTTGTAAGAGGCACCTCGGCTGTAGGAATTAAATAATAGTCTTTTTTATTTAGCTTGAACATATCTTCTTCAAACTTGGGCAATTGACCTGTTCCTATCATACTTTCTCTGTTAACCATGTATGGAGGTGCTATTTCTGTAAAGCCGTGGTCTATTGTGTGTTTATCAAGCATGTATGACGTTATTGCTCTTTCTAACCTTGCTCCTGCTCCTTTGAACAGCGCGAACCGAGTACCTGTAATCTTTGCAGCCCTTTCAAAATCAAGTATACCTAAATCCACGCCCAGGTCCCAATGTGCCTTTAGCTCGAAATCAAATAATCTAGGTTTTCCCCATCCTCTTACTTCCCTGTTATCAACATCTGACTTACCTTCTATAATATCCTTATTTGGAGTGTTTGGA
The DNA here is from genome assembly GCA_041821225.1 of Sedimentibacter sp. Lineage (GTDB taxonomy): Bacteria > Bacillota > Clostridia > Tissierellales > Sedimentibacteraceae > Sedimentibacter. Next base: position 2,347 of record JBGUET010000049.1, on the reverse strand, counting down.
ATACTCAACAATTCTTCTTCTATTTCAACGTCTAACTGTTTTATACCTAAATCTAACACTCTTATATTTTCGGATAAACTCTTCATTTTCTGAAGTATCTCTGAAACATCTTTTCCTTCTTTTTTTAAAAATGGAACCTGCTTTGAAATCATGTTCTGTTCAGCTTTCATAGTCTCTGTCTCAACAAGCTTATCCCGTCTCATTTTGTCTAATTTTAATACTTCGGTAATACTTAATTCAGAGTTTCTCTTTTTAAGTAAAGTTTCCACCTCTTCTGGATTGTTTCTTATTCTCCTAATGTCTAACATTTTTAGCCTCCATTATTATTTTCATAGCAATCTAGTTAAATATAACATAAAAAATCTCGTCTCTAAATAGAGACGAGATTTTCGCGGTGCCACCCTAATTATTATACAAGCATAATGGTATAATTTCTTTTTAAGTTAACGCCTTCAACGTCTAGGTTTTTACCCAAATACTCCGAGACGAATTCAACAACCTTTTATGCCAACTTGCACCAAGCGTTGACTCTCTACATAATGTTGATAACTGCATCCCATCATTGTATATATATTATTAAATTATTTCAAAATTATTTAAAAAACCGCTGGGGATAAAATACACAATGCTTCAGATTGTTCATCATGAGCGTTATAAATCATGTGAGCATTATTTTCCGGAACACATATGCTATCACCTTTTGAGATTTTAAAAACCTCATCCCCTATGTGGCAATCTATCTCACCACATGTTACATAAATCCACACCTTCGCACCATGAATAATTGCTTGTTCACTGACCCAGGATTTAGGATTCAGCTTGAATAAAAATGATTCAAAATCTAAATTTTTTACATTTTGATTTCTTACAGGTGTTATGTATTCCAGTTCCACATTAATATTGCCAAATTTTATTTTTGTTCTTTCATCTTGTGGAGTTTTTACTACGTTTTCTTGCGGATGTTCTAAAAACAAAACAGATAATGGTATTTCTAATGCATTTGCTAGTCTTTTCAAAACTGCCAATGAAGGGGAAATCAAATCCCTTTCAATCTGTGAAATATAGCCTGAAGTTACATTGATTTTTTCAGACAATTCAACAATGGTAAGACCCTTGCTTTTTCTAATACTTCTTATTTTTTCACCAATCATTCTAGCACCCTCATTTAATAAGACTCCTATAAATATTATACACTAAATATGAATTATGTCACGTTAATATTTGTCAAAAAGTGAAAGAATACCAAAATTTCATCGTATTATATCATTAAATTTAAATAGCAATTTACAACAATTTCTATATTTATACTAATTAAGAAACAGTTTTTATTTTACTTTTCATAGACTTCATAATATGATATAATATTCTATTAAATATTTGTATATTTTAGAGATGTATTTGTAAGGTATACAAAAGGGGATATGAAATGATTGAATATAAAGATAAATATCTAGAAGAAAGTCAATACCTTGAAGAAATTATTAATTTATTAAAATATAAATTAGAACTAGAAACAAGTAATTTAGAGGACCAAAGAATTGACTTAATAGCAGCGAGAAAAGAAATGTGGGAAAACACTACACATTCTTCCACAGATTACGACAAGCTTTCGGACTTAAATCAGTATTTAAGTGCTCTCAATGCGCAGACCTTCACTTATACAGAGCTAGCTAAACGCATAGCTAAATATGAAAGGATGCTTTACAGCCCGTATTTTTCAAGGATAGATTTCACTGAAGATGGCTATGATGATACGGAAAAAATTTATATAGGACTTTTTAATTTAATGTCTGAAGGTACCTATGATATAAAAGTCCATGATTGGCGTGCACCTATTTCCAGCGTGTTTTACAGATGTGAAACTGGTCCTGTTGAATACACAGCTCCAGGTGGCATTATCAAAGGCACCGTCTCTTTAAAAAGACAATACAAAATCAACAACGGAAAAATGGAATATTTTTTTGACAGTAATATTAATATACTTGATGAGATGCTTATGGAAGCACTATCAAAAAATATGACTTCAAAAATGAAAACAATTGTTGAAACTATACAAAAACAACAAGACTTAATAATCCGTGACCTAGAAAATGATATTCTTGTTGTCCAGGGAGTTGCCGGCAGTGGTAAATCTTCTGTAGCTCTTCACAGAATAGCGTTTCTTTTATATCAAGGACTTAATTTAAAGTTAAATGCTAACAATATTGTTGTAATTTCACCAAATCCATTGTTTTCTAAGTATATATCAAATGTTTTACCTGAACTTGGGGAAGATAATATCAATGAATTTACATTTGAAAATATATTCTTGAAGCTATTTGAAAATAAAATGTCTGTAAAAACAAAA
>JBGUET010000048.1:0-10607 GCA_041821225.1 Sedimentibacter sp. | reverse complement strand
TCCAAGGCCAGGGTCTTTTTCAATTCCATATAAATCTTCTAATTTAACGTTGTATTTTTCTAATGCCTTTGAAACCACATTTTCAATTTTCATATTGTATAAATTGTTTCTAAGCGACTTTCCTGTAAGGAATTCCATGCACATGTAGTATACTTTTTTCTGTTCGCTTTTACACGATTGTCTTAAAAAATTGTTTCGTTTTTTCAAAAGAATATCTCTAAGTACAATACAAAGAGCTCTGTATATTTGATTTGTACTTGCACTGGTGTCTCCAGTATTCCAATAGCGGGAAATTTCATCATCAATTAATGAATTGATGAGATTTGAATCAATAATTAATTCCCTCATTTATTTTTCTCCTTGATTTAATAAGCTTTGAAACATGTCAAAATATTTTTCTGCTGAAGCGCCCCAACTGAAATCAACTGACATTACTGTTTCAACAAGTTTATTCCAATCCTTTTTATTGTCGTAAACCTTTAATGCTCTTTTAATAGTATCGGTTAATATTTGTGGATTTTGTTCATAAAATGTGAAGCCATTTCCAGAGCCAAGGCTACAATCATGAATTGAATCCTTCAAACCTCCAGTTTCACGGACTATAGGAACTGTACCGTAACGGGAAGCAATCATTTGAGCTATGCCACAGGGCTCACTTATGGAAGGCATAAGTAAAAAATCAGAACCTGCATATATTTTTCTTGCAAGATCAGAATTAAAGTCAATTCTTACAGCTAATTTGTCGTGATATCTATCTTGTAGAGATTTCAAATAAAGTTCGTAGCCTCTATCACCTTTGCCAAGTACTATGAATTGAACTTTTTCTTTAAAAATATCTTCAATTCCCTTAATTATTAAGTCAAAGCCTTTATGTTTTACAAGTCTTGATATTATAGCAATTACTGGTATGTTTTCATCTTGAGGAAGCCCAGCCAATGATTGAAGATTTAATTTGTTTAGAATTTTATTTTTTAGATTATCTTTGTTGTAGGTTTCAAACAAAGCAGCATCATTTTCTGGGTTGTAAAAATCCGTGTCGATTCCGTTTAATATGCCTCTTATTTTAAATTCATTCTTTTTTATAATTGAAGCCAAGCCATGGGCATAGTAATCATGGAATATTTCTTTTGAGTAGCTTTCACTTACAGTACTTATTATATCGCTAGTTTCAAGGGCACCTTTCAATAAGTTTATAGAGCCTTTATATTCTATTATTGATTTTTCTTTTCCGTGCAAATCAAAGACATCCTCTGCAATGTTTATATCATAAATACCTTGATATTCAATGTTATGAATGGTAATTATAGTTTTAATTTTATTGTATCCTGGATAGCTATTATACTTTGTTTTCAAGTATATAGGAACAAGGGATGTTTGCCAGTCATTTGCTTGAATTATGTCAGGCATAAAATCAATTATAGGCAATACATATAAAATTGCTTTTGAAAAGAATGCAAATCTTTCTCCATCATCAAAGTGGCCGTAACAATCACCTCTCTTGAAGTAGTATTCATTATCTATAAAATAAAAGGTAACTTGGCCAATTCGTTTTTTAAATATTCCGCAGTATTGTTGCCTCCAACCAAGTGGAACAGAAGTTTTTCCTAAAAATTCAAAATCACTTCTATCATAAATTCCTTGGTACAAAGGTAGAATTACTCTAATATCAATTAAGTCTTTATATTTTTCAGCAAGTGCCTTAGGAAGTGAACCTGCAATTTCCCCAAGACCACCTGTAGCAATAAATGGAGCGGCTTCTGACGCCGCGTATAAAATTTTTATAACGCTCATATTATCCTCCTATACAACAGAATGAGTTTTAATAAAGAATGGACAATTTGAATAGCCCAATAGAATACGGTCATTATTTACAAAAGCGTATGTGTCAGTAATAATTGAATCAAGCTGTGTATTCTCACCAATATTACTGTGAGGCATAATGATTGAATTTTTAACAACAGCATTTTTACCTATGTTTACTCCTCTGAAAATAATTGAATTTTCAACAGTTCCTTCAATTACACAACCACTTGCAACTAGGGAGTTTTTCACATTTGCATCCTTACAATATTTTGTTGGTGCAGAATCCTTTGTTTTGGTATATATAGGACCAGTTTTTGCATAAAATAGACTCTGCTGCTTTTCTATATTTAAAAGTTCCATGCTAGTATCGTAATAACTTTGAAGAGAATCTATATGTGCATAGAAACCATTATACTCATACCCGAAAATTCTTATGGAATGAACTTTTGCTGCTAGAACATCGTAGCTGAAATCTTTATAATTTCTTGCAATTGCATCATATATAATAGATTCCAAGAAGTCTTTATTCATAACCCACGTGTTTAAACCTACATTGTGTTCTCCTTTGGTAATAGGATAAACTAAGACGTCGTCAGCTCGACCATCCTCATCAAATTCATACAGAATTTTATGAATTGAACTTTGCTTTTCTAAGGTTGATTTTGTATATACCGCCGTTATATCTGCATTTTTTGCTTCATGGTAACTTATTACCTTGTTATAGTCAATATTATAAATCATATCGCTATCTGACAATATAACATATTTTTCCTTAGAAGAAGAAATATAGTCTAGCACTCTTTTCAAAGCGTCAAGACGTCCCTTAAACAGCCCGTGGTTTTCTCCAAGTGCATATGGAGGGAATATAAGTATTCCACCTTTTTTTCTTGACATATCCCAATCTTTTCCTGAACCAACATGCTCCATTAAAGAGCGATAATTGCTTCTAGTTATGATACAAATTTTATTCAATCCCGAATTCACCATATTTGAAAGTGGAAAATCTATGAGTCTGTATCTTCCACAAAAAGGTATAGCTGCAACAGAACGATGAGAAGCAAGTTCTGTCATATTCCAATCCTGCATATCTGAAAATATAATTCCTAAAGCATTCATTGTATCACTCCTCTACATGTTATTAATAACGCTAGCTCTTGGTATTACAGTAATTCCATGATTCTTTTCCTTAGGATATCCAATTTTAAGATTAGGTCCAATTTTAACCATCTCATCAATTATTGAATAATTTACTGTAGAATTTTCATTAATTTCAACTTCTGCCATTATAACCGAATCTTTTACAATGGCGTTTTCACTTATTTTTACTCCGGAAAATATAATAGAATTTTCAACAGTCCCTAATATTACAGCCCCTTCAGAAATGATGGAGTTTTTAACAACAGCATTTTTGCTTATATAATGAGGTGGTCTTTCTGCATGTCTAGAATAAATTACCCAATCACCAGCTAAATCAAAACCATTGCTACCTAGTAAATCCATATTTGCTTGCCATAGTGATTCTATTGTACCTACATCCTTCCAATAGCCTTTAAAGTCATATGAGTACATATTTTCATTGCTCTTTAGCATTGAAGGTATTACATCTTTGCCAAAGTCTTTTGTAGATTCGGAATTTTTATCATCAAGTTCAAGATATTGTTTAAGTTTTTTCCATGAAAACACATATATTCCCATAGAAGCATTTGTACTTTGGGGGTTTTTGGGTTTTTCTTCAAATGATGTCACTCTTCCATTTTCATCTGAACTTAATATACCAAATCTTGAAGCCTCTTTTAAGGGAACATCTATTACAGATATTGTGCAATCTGCATTTTTTTCCTTGTGGTAATTAATCATGAGAGAATAATCCATTTTATAAATGTGGTCTCCAGATAAAACCAAGACGTATTCAGGGTCGTATTGGTTAATAAAATTTATGTTTTGATAAATTGAATTTGCGGTTCCTGAGTACCATTCTGAGTCTCCAACTCTTTGATAGGGAGGAAGTATTTGAATACCTCCGTTCATTCTGTCCAAATCCCATGATTTACCGTCACCTATGTAAGAATTTAATATTAATGGTTGATACTGAGTTAATACACCAATTGTTTCTAGATTTGAATTTGTGCAATTAGAAAGAGCAAAATCGATAATTCTATATTTGCCTCCGAAAGGGACAGATGGTTTTGCGATTTTAGTAGTAAGTGCCCCAAGCCTACTGCCTTGTCCCCCAGCAAGCAACATTACTACACATTCTTTTTTAGCTAATTTCATATATTTTACCTCCTATTTTGTTCATATTATAATTTTTATCTTTTTTTAAAAAAATAATCGAAAGCGGTGGTATTGTCAAAGATATGTGTGAATCATACCCGTGAACACTTCCTGTTACTGAAATAATTTTTTCCATGTTACCGGTTCCTGTTCCACCATATTTTTCAGCATTTGAATTGAATATTTCTGAATATATGCCGTTGTCGGCGCCTATTAAATAATCATGCCTTTCTACAGGAGAAAAATTTATAACTGAAATTAACTCATTTCCTTTTTTGTTTATCCTTTTAAAAGCAATTATATTTTGCTCAAAATCATTGTTAGAAATCCATTTAAAACCTTCCCAAGCATAATCAACTTCCCACAATTCTGAACAACTTAAATAAAATTCATTCAAACTTTTAATATATATGTTTAATTTTCTGTGATATTCATATTTAGTTAAAAACCATTCAACTTCTTTTTTGAAGTCCCACTCTGTAAATTGACCTACCTCAAAACCCATGAAGTTTAATTTTTTGCCTGGATGAGCCATCATGAAACCTAAAAGAACTCTGGTATTTGCAAATTTTTCTTCATATGAGCCAGGCATTTTATCTAAAATTGATTTTTTCCCGTGGACAACCTCATCATGTGACAAAGGAAGTATAAAATTCTCGGTGAAGGCATAATGCAGGGAAAAAGTTATGTTTTGATGTTTGTATTTTCTAAGGAAAGGATCAGTTTCCATATAATCAAGCACATCGTTCATCCAGCCCATATTCCATTTAAAATTAAAACCCAATCCTCCTAAGTACACAGGTTTTGTAACCATTGGCCATGCCGTAGATTCTTCAGCAATCATCATGGTATTTGGATATAGTTTAAATACAGTCTCGTTTAATCTCTTTAAAAAATCTATTGCCTCAAGATTTTCATTTCCTCCATAAATATTAGGAGTCCACTCACCTTGCTTTTTATCATAGTCTAAATAAAGCATGGAACTTACTGCATCCACACGAAGGCCGTCTGCATGGTACACTTCAAGCCAAAATACGGCATTAGAAATTAAAAACGAATGAACTTCTTTTTTTTGATAATTAAATTTATGAGTGCCCCAGCTTTTGTTTTCTCTTAGTTCTATGTCATCGTATTCATATAGAAAGGTTCCATCAAATTTGTACAAACCATGAGCATCTTTAGGAAAATGCGCAGGAACCCAATCTAGTAAAACTCCTATGCCATTTAAGTGACATTCATCTATTAAATATTTCAAGTCATCAGGTTCACCAAAGCGTTTTGTAGGTGCATAATATCCTGAAACTTGATATCCCCAGGAACCATCAAAAGGGTATTCCATTATTGGCATTAATTCAATATGGGTAAAACCGTGTTCTTTTACATGAGAAATTAATACAGGAGCAATTTCTCTGTATGTGTAAAGATCTCCATTTTCCTTTCGTTTCCAGGAGGAAAGATTCAATTCATAAATATTTATTGGAATGGAGTACAAATCAATTGATTTTTTATAATTCTGCCAATGTTCATCCTGCCAATTGTAATTGTTTGTGTTGTAAACAATGGATGCTGTTTGGGACTGAGTTTGAGAAGAAAAAGCATAAGGATCTGATTTATACAACTCGCTACCATCTTTAGCAGTTATTAGATATTTATATAGTTCACCATACTTTATTTCAGGAATAAACAACTCCCAAATACCGCTATTTGTAAGATTTACCATTTGAAAGTTGCCGTTTTTTTGCCATGAGTTAAAATTTCCTACAACATGTACTTGTTGTGCTCCAGGAGCCCAAACTCTGAAAATAGTACCTGACTCATTATTTATAGCATGCGAACCTAGAAAGTTATATGAATAATAGTTTGTACCTTGATTAAATAAATATATGGGCAAATCATTCTGGCTTTTCATAGTTTACTCCGATAGTTGAATTATTATTTTATATTATATTTGCAATGTGTAATACCCATGAAAATTATGTAAATTTTATTATTTATTATATAACAAAATAATGAGTTTATAAAGCAAATTTTCTTGTCTTAACTATTATACCACCATTTTCGCGAACAAAACATTTATAATGCAACAAAAAGATGCACAAGTGCATCTTTTGCAATTGTACATCTATTTTAGTTGAAATCTATAGTGCCAACGCTTGTTTCAAGAGAAAATTTGGTACTTCCTTCTCCATTTGTTTCGATTTTCTCATCCTTCAAGAATTCATTTATTATTGCTTCATAGCTAGAATTTTCAGGAATAGAAACTTTAATATTTCCAACATCGGTTTTAGCAGTTATAGTCTTAGCATTTGTTACATCAGTTAATGATAAATTAATATCTCCAGTGTGGGTGGAATAATCTGACCTATCTATTGCGGCTGAGTTATTTAAAACAATATTACCAACGTCTGTTTGCAAGTTGTAAAATCCAATTGAATTATTAATATTTATATTACCTACATCACAAATAATTTCAAATTTTCCGTTGATTTTTTCAATGTGAACATCTCCCACGTTTAATGAAACAACTATAGTTTCAATATTTGGCGGAATAGAAATGTCTAAATCTGTCCTAATAGTTTCGTTATCAATTAGCCCATCTCGATTTGAGGTATCTATGACAATTGAATCAAATTGCTTTTCAGCTGTGTATGAAAAATTTTCAATTAATTGTTCAGTCTTTTCTTTAGAACTTGAATTTCCAGAAATATCAATGCTAATAACAGCATCCTCAACATCGCTAGTCTCTATATTTATATTACCTACGACACTTTTAATGTTTAGTTTTTTCAAGTTCCCAGCGCTAATAGTTTTGGACTCCTGCTTTTTAACGGCTTCCTTTCCTACAGTTTCGATTATTGTTTCAGTAATTTTGTCTGAAACTTCCTTTACAGCATTTTCATCAACTTTAAAATCTGAAGTGCAACCTGTAATTAAAATAATTAGACTAATTGCAATCAATGTGATTATTGACTTTTTCATAATTTCACCTCATTTGTTTTAGAAATAATTACAAATTGATTTTCTTTTCCAAAAGATAACCAGAAAATGTTGTCAAAATTATACTTTGGAGTATTGAAATTGCAATTACAGGAAATAAAACTACAAGGAGTTCAGACGCTGAAACACTATTTATATTCAAGTAAGAATTATAATAGGGAGAGAAAATAGAATGAAATTTCCCCGCTGTAAAGGTCGTAAACCAGTTTAATCCTATAAATATCAAGAAACTTAGCAAGCCCCCAAATTTAAATTCTGAAAAAATACTTTTTCTTATAGTCATTGCTGTGTAGGCGGTAACTATAAAACCTATTATGAACACAAGTGCTACAAATAAAATTACAAACACATGACCTAGACTAAATCCTAAATTACCTGAAAGAAGACTATTAATTGTACGCATTACTTCAGCAAAGTTTATATTATCTCCTGCGGCATAAATAATATAAGCACCGTTTAATAATATGAATACAAAATACAATAGTATGATTACCAAACCTTCAAGTATGGCAGTAATAAGTTTTGATAAAATTATTTTATATCCGCTATTAGGGGTCATAAAAAGCATATACCCGGATTTCTTGTTTAAATCGTCACCGTACATTCTAATTATGTCGCTAACATATAGTATAGCCAAAACAAAGGGAAAAAATACCAAAAATGCAGAACTTCCTCCAATGCCCTTTGTTACTAAGAACAAATTGATCAACAAGGCTGAAGAAATAGTCATTAAAATTAATTTGTATTTTCTTAAAAACTCATACTTTATTAAATTAAACATTTTTATAAACCTCCTTGTATATTCCTTCAATAGATGTTCCGTGGGTAAGCCTTAGCTCCTCTGCTTCACCGAAAAGTGCTACTTTTCCTTCCTTTAGGAATATTACAGAATCAAGGTTCTTTTCAATTTCACTAACTAAATGAGTTGAAACAATAAATGATTTTTTTTCATCATAACATTTAGTTATTAAGCCAATGATAGTATCTCTTGACAATACATCCACCCCATTTAATGGTTCATCTAGCATATATAAATCAACATCTCTAGATAAAGCTAGTGCAACTTTTAACTTACCGTTCAATCCTGAAGAAAGTTTAGAAATTTTAAAATCTGGTTCAACTTGAATATCCCTTAATATTTTATAAGCATATTCTTCTTTGAAATCATCATACATATCCGCATAAAATTTAACAGCATGTTTTACTTTAAAAGTATCATACAAGAAATCTTCAGTTGGCATATATGAAATTTTAGATTTAGATATAAATGATAGTGGATTGTCATTTATAAAAACTTCCCCAGATGTTTGTTTGTGAAGGCCCATAATTGTTTTCATAAGAGTGGTTTTACCACTGCCGTTAGGGCCTAATAATCCATAGATTTTCCCCCGCATAAAAGTTAAATTGATATTTTCAAGTGCAGTTTTGTTGTAATATTTTTTAGTTAATGCTTCAATTCTTAATACTTCGTTCAAATCACTCATTCCCTTCTATTGTAGTATTATTAGTTTTAATAAGTTTAATCATATCTTCATTTGTATAGCCAATTTGTTTCATACCAATTACAAAGCTGTCTATATGTTTTTTTGCCATCTCATGTTTTAAACGGTCAATTCGTTTTGGAGATTCTGTTATGAATGTTCCTAAGCCCCGCTTTGTAAATAATAGTTCCTCCAACTCCATTTCCTTATAAACCCTTGCTACAGTATTGAAATTCACTCCAAGCTCATTAGAATACTCCCTTGAGGAAAATATTTTGTCACCAGGCTTTAATTTTCCAGTTACAATATCTTGTTTAATTTTTTCAATAACCTGCAAATATATTGGTATATTATTGTTGAAATCCATTTTTTCACCTCCTTAATTCTTGTCAATACTAGTATAATAGATAAATAGTACACTAATACAATGCAAATGTCAACAATTTTTTTTGTTTTAAAATTATGATGATGTTAGGGCTACAATATCTTACGATATTTTGCATTTGAAATAATCTTGACACACATATTATAAAGGTATATACTTCATACAAATATTTTCAGAGAATAAGCAATTATTTACAACTTATCACTCGTCTAAAAAAGATGAGTTTTTTCTTATCTTGTAATAATGTTATTATTCATTCTATTTTTTAAAATATGGAGGACTTATGCACAAAAAATTATTTATTCCAGGACCAATAGAGGTAAGGCAAGATGTTTTAGAAAAAATGTCGACACCGATGATTGGACATAGGAGCAAGGATGCTTCAACGCTCCAAAGAAACATATCCGACAATTTAAAAAAACTATTTTATACAGAAAATGAAATTTTGCTTTCTACTTCCTCAGGCAGCGGATTAATGGAAGCAGCAGTAAGATGTTGTACAAAAGAAAGAGCTGCAATATTTTCCATAGGTTCATTTGGAAATAGATGGCATGAAATGGCTGTTTCAAATGGAGTAGAGGCTGATTTGTTCGCTTCAGAACTTGGAAGTGTAACAACACCTCAAATGGTTGAAGATGTACTATCAACAGGAAAGTATGATTTAATAACAATTACTCACAATGAAACTTCTACTGGTGTAATGAATCCTATTGAGGAAATAAGCAGTGTGGTTAAAAAATTTCCAGGCGTAATATTTTGCGTAGACACTGTAAGTTCTGCTGGAGGAGTGAAAATAGAAGTTGATAAACTTGGAATAGATATATGCATAACTTCATCACAGAAGGCTCTAGGACTTCCTCCAGGTCTTGCTATTTGCACTATAACAGAAAGGTCTGTAGAAAAAGCAAGAACAATAAAAAACAGAGGATTTTATCTTGATTTGGTTCAGTTGTATGATGCTGTAAAGGAAAAAGATTATCAGTATCCTTCAACTCCTAATTTATCTATTATGTTTGCACTTGACTATCAGTTGAATTTAATAATGGAAGAAGGGCTAGAGAACAGATTCGCAAGACATCTTGAAATGGCTGAGTACACAAGAGCGTGGGCAAAGAAAAATTTCGAATTATTTCCAGAAGAACAACATGCTTCAGTTACCTTAACTACCGTAAAAAACACTAGGGGAATCAGCGTCAAGGATTTAAACAATGAACTTGGTAAAAGAGGTTTTGCAATATCCAATGGATATGGAAGCCTCAAAGAGAAAACATTTAGAATTGCCCACATGGCAGATTTAACAATAGATGATGTAAAGGAACTTTTATTGACAATAGAAGATATATTATCCATTTCTTGACGAATAGAGTTTTTTGAAGTAATATGTTCAAGTAGAATGGGAGATATTAATGTACGATTTAAACGGTATTAATGAATTTTTAAATGCAAAAATAGTTGGAAACACTATAATTCAATACGATGACTTGACTTCTACATACATGAAATCTAAAAGCATTTTCAATACATGTCCAGATGGGACGGTTGTGTTGTGCGAAAATCAGTCTAAATGCACAATTAGGTTCGGAAATAAATGGTTGTGTAAAGAAGATAAAAATATTTATTTGAGTATAATTTTAAAGCCTTGTGGTAAAAATCTCATAATATCTACA
>JBGUET010000047.1:9697-10823 GCA_041821225.1 Sedimentibacter sp. | reverse complement strand
CACTTGGGTAACTGTATCAAAGGTATCCAAAAAAGTATAACTATATTTTTCATATGCTTTTTCTGTTGTAGGTTCTTGATTTTGTTTGTTACAACCAGTTAAAAAAGCAAAAATTAAAATTCCTGTTAATAAAAAAGGAATTATTTTTTTCATATTTATCACCCCAAATTATAATATCAAATAAATCAAATAATATCAATGTCAATAAATAAAAAACTCCCCTGGAGGAGTTTTTTATTTGATTTTTTATTTGATTTTTTATTATTTTGCGTTTGCTGCTGATTCTGCAACAACTGCTTGATAAGATTCAACACTTATTGTAACTGATGAAGTCAATTCAGGAACATCTGGAACTGCTGTGTGTTCTTCATCTTTAGCCATAACCTTTAATCCAGTTATTTCATCTATTGATTTTCCAGCCATCCAATCTTCAAAAGCTCCCATTTGTTCAAACCATTCTTTTCCAATAGGTGAAGCTTTAGCCATACCGTAATCTGCTTTAAGTTCTTTTTTAGTTTTTAATTCTGCAGTCTTATCATTAGTTACCATGCCATTTTCGTCAAAGTTGATTTTTACTTGTGCAGAATCAACTATAGTTGCTGCAACTTTACCTTCAGCATCTAATGCTGTTGCAGCCATGTATGTATCAACTTGTGCTAACGGCATAACATCAACTGCCTTATCTTTTGAACTTCCTATGTGAGTTTCTATACCAAGACCAACTTTTTCAGCTCCAACAACGTCTTCTGCATTCATCCAAGCTTCTTCAACTGCTGCTTGATAAGCATCAATAGAAATTGTTACTGAAGATGTTAATTCAGGAACATCTGGAACTGCTGTGTGTTCTTCGTCTTTAGCCATTACTTTCATTCCAGTAATTTCTTCAACTGTTTTACCAACCATCCAATTTTCCAAAGCTTCTATTTGTTCAAACCATTCTTTTCCAATAGCTGAAGCTTTAACCATTCCGTAGTCTGGTCCTAAATCTTTCTTTGTTTTTACTTCTGCCATTTTATCTGATGTTACTTTCATGTCTTTATCAAAAGCAACTTTTGTTTGTGCAACATCTAGTGTAACACTTGCAACTTTCCCTTCTGCATCAAATCCAACAGCTGCTATAGTTACA
>JBGUET010000047.1:0-9687 GCA_041821225.1 Sedimentibacter sp. | reverse complement strand
CATCCGCCTGTCCAACTGCAGTTACATCCGCAGATGCATCTTTAGAACTAGCTATAGAAATATTTTGGCCTAAACCTAATTTTACAATTGGTCCAGCTTCTCCCATAGGCATTTCTGTTGTAGGTTTTTCTTCTTTTACAACTGGATATGGATATTTAACTGGGTCTAATGCATTGTTAACTGCATAGATTATAGCTTTACTTGTATATGTTGCCCCTGAAACTACATCAACTTCTGTTGAGTTAGCTTCAACAATTGCTGCTGGCAATTTATCAATGGCATTTGAGCCTATTCCTGCAGTTTCATCTTTTCCAACTACTTCAACTTTAGTTATTTTGTCTGCTTCTTTTGTAACTGTTACAGTTACTGGTCCACCAAAGCCATCCCCTGTACCAGTTAATGTTTCTGGTGCTGGTGCTGCAGTTTTACTAGCACATCCAAACAATGATGTTACTAAAAGAACTACTAATATTAGTGATAATAATTTTTTCATTTTTCCCTCCAAATGATTAGTATTTTTTATAAAATACTAGTTTATTATATCATAATGTTTACAAATTGACAATTGATTTTATTTTAAACAAGCAAAAATTTAACTGTAATATTATTGAATTAAAACTGATTATATGTTTTTATTTCAATAATATCGCAATATAATTTCTCTAATTAAATCAAATTATCTCTGCGTATAATTACCCATGTATGTTATTTTATGCTAGTTATTGTTTAATAATTAACTCATTTACTAATTTGTTTGTTATTATGCTGTGAACCTGCATCTTGTTTTCAGAAAAAGTATACAAATAATCTCCTATATAAATTATCCTTTTCATTTGATTTCTATAATCATATGAATCTCCTTCCATATGGCTGATTTTAGTTTTAAATCCCAGGCAGTCATTCATCAAATTATAAATATAAGCTCCATTGAAATTTGTTTCATACTTTTCTCCTGTCACGTTAATAGGAAATGCCATTAAACCTTTGTTTAAAGAAAACATTAAAGCCTTGTGATTATAAAGAAGCTCCGAATATGTACCTTGATCTCCTATAATCTCTGTATAGGTTTCTTTAGGCTTATTTATATCGGTAACATCAAACATGGATAATTTAAACCCACCTGTAACTGTGCCTCCCCACTGGTTTTGTTCAGTATCATATCCAAAACCAATTATATGATTCTCATCAACCAAATGAAGATAGGTGCTGTAACCAGGAATTTTCAGCAATCCCTTCACTTGAGGTTTTAAAGGATTTGATGTATCTATAACATATAAAGGGTCTATTTGTTTAAAGGTTACCATATATGTTCTATCTCCAGCAAACCGAGTGCTGTATATTTTTTCCCCTGGTGCTAGTCCTTCAAGTTTTCCCACAGTTTCCAATTTTTCATCTAATACATATAAATTATTTTTTGATGTGTTACTCCATATTTCCCCTGTGGTAGTTGCTATTCTGAACATATTTTTGTATTCATCCATGGAAAATTGATTAATTATGGTACCTGGTACCTCTCCTTGTGAAACAAAATTAATTTTACCATTTTCAAGCATATATTTGTATACTACTGTGCTTGATGAATATTGTGGACTGTACAATTCCGTCTGAGCAATTGAATTGTTATAAGAGTAATTAGCAACAACAGTGTACATATTGTCCGCAGAGACATAAATTGTATCTGATCCCCCTAAGTAAACATTAACATCAGGTTTTGTTGTATTGTCAAATAAGTTAATTCCAATGGTATACATGTATCTTGAATCAATATAATTTGGAAAATACTTTATTTCATCATACCCAAATTCATACTTTTCGTCTCCTAAAACGTCCGTATAATAAGGAAGTGGCATATCATCTTTTTTAAACATATCGTATGAAAAATTCATGTATTTTGAACTTATTAAGTATAGATTGTCTCCAATAGTTCTTCCTGACAAGTAGTTGCCATCAAAGAGAAATTCCCTTTCCAATACAGGTTTTTCTGCATTTTCAATGTTATAAATTAATACATTTGTTCTGTCCTCATAGTATCTAGGAGGCATTATGTAACCAATTTTAACCGACTCACCATTTTCAACTGGCTCATCATATTCGTTCATCATATAATAAAAATTATTTTGACCTATTACAACAAGTTTGTTTGCCTCAACAAATATTTCGCTTATGCTTGTGTTTTCAGGAACATTAACAACTGCAACAACACTTGGATCCGTTGGATTTGAATCAATAATTTTTAATCCACTATCAGTGTTAATAAAAATATACTTGCCATCATTTTTAATAACATCCCCTTCTTGAACCCCTTCAACTTGATTGTTAGTGTCAGAACTGTCTTCTGGTGAAGCTTCTGCTTGAGGAGCCTCAGAAACAGCGTCGGACCCCTTGCTTTCAGAAACCGCAGAATCTGTTTCAAGCATTCCTCTGTCCGACCATATGTAATTATAAAGCTTTGAGTTGTACTCCAAAAGAGCTATTAAATTTTCTTTTGTCCCGACTGTAGAAATTATGTTTCTTGAATTAAGGACCGAATCATTTTTTGTGATATATACAGAGTTGGTGTTTCCATCCCATCTTATATCATGACCTAGATTTTCACTTATAAATCTAACGGGAGCAAAAGTTCTGCTACTAACCATTTTTGTAGGTACATCAATATCTCTTACCTCGCCATTTACTAAAACTTTATTATTTCCAAGAAGCATTTCAATTTCATTATTTTTATCCTTAATGACAACTTCTAAAATGCTTTTGTTCCATTCAATATCAGCGCCCAGTTTTTCAAACACACCTCTTAAAGGAACCATAGTCCTTCCGTTTTCAATGAAAGGTTTAACATCAAAATCTACTTTTTCATTGTCTACATACACAGTAACGCCCTTTGTTTCTCCAAATACTGATAAGCTAAAGCAAAACATCATAATTACTGATATTATGAATGTTTTTTCAAACATCATTTTCATTTTCATTTTCAAAAACGCACCTCCTATTAGGTATCTTCTTCTATTGTATTTATTAGACGTAATAAATACTTGCTTTGTTCCTTTCTATTATACCATCATATTTAATGCCTTAAACAAAAAAAGGATGCACAAAGCATCCTCATCATGATTTAATTTTATTTGCACTTAAACGTGCTGCAACATGTTTCCTCTGGTACTTCCGCATTTTTCCCATTAACTAATATGTTTGTAGCCTGACATTTATCTGATTTATAATAAACACATTTTCCAACATCACATTTAATATCAGTGTTGCCTTGGGGTTCACTTACAGAACTTCTAGCCCCAGGTTTCTGTTCGATGAATGTAGCGCAGGACGTTAGACGACTTTCAACTGCATTTTTCCCATCAACAGTCAATACAGGTGCTGTACAACCTTGTCTTTTATTGTAATAACAATTTGTTACAGTGCAACTTATTTGTGCCATAGCATAATCTCCTTTATCAGTGGTAACTTTAGTTTATCCCAAAGATAATTTTATTATACTTAATTTCTATAATACGCTACGAGCAAATCGACCATTCTTCCATAGCTTTTAACTCCATCCTTTTGATTATTTGCCTTTAAATAAACGTCATTAATACTGTTTGAAATTTTTGCGACTTTAGTGTCATATTTATTCCAATAATTTCTAGAATATTCTAGGTCGTTTTTAACCTCCTCAGAATATGTTTTATACAGTTTTTCAAATTCGTCATAGTCCTCTATGTACAAGGCATTCATGCTATATGTCAAAGCTAGCATAGTTCCGCTGTATGCAAAATCACTGTATCCCGAGTTTATACAGGCTAAATATGAAATGAAGTTTGCTTCATCCTCCCTCATGAATCCTCTTAAATGAACAAGTTCATGGAGCATTGTTGAAGGTATTTGATATGGAGGAATATCTACATTGACATTTGCTTCAAATGTGTAGGGAAAAAATATACCAGTTATGTTCATTTGAGACATTACTTTAGAAAATTTCACTGGCTTAGGAGCAGAATAATTACCTTCTAATATTTTATACTTTAATGAAATATTTTCAAAAGATACCCTAGCTCTTTCCGCAGTATCATAATAATTACTATCAAATAGCAATGCTGTTTTCTCTTCTCCTGTAATAAGACCTGAACGCATTTCATTTGCATCATCAATTAAAAGTTCACACAAATTTACCAATTCTTCTTTTGAAGAATCCTTTATTTCTAGACCACTGTAAAATGTAAACTCATATCTAAAATAATTTATGCCACAAAACAATACAAAAAATAAATATAGGCTAGCAGCTAAAAGTGCAATGTTTGAAAAAAATTTCTTTATGAAATCTGCTGATTTATACTTTATAGTCTGTATTATTGTTATAATTAAGTATATTAATATTGTAACAATTAAAACTATAATTATTATCTCCGCAACAGAAACAGTTGCTTTAGAAGTTAAAAAACTAATTGTTTTTGCAAATATAGGATATATATTTACAGCATAATATTCTGCAAAACTTAAATTAAATTTTGCAACAGTAACTAGCAATAAAGAAATACATACTAAAACGAAAAACATAACCTTATCCTTCATAATATCCTTCTTAGATTTTTTAATATTATACCATATACAAAATTAATATTCCTAATAATTTTAAAAAGTAATTGCTCCAATGATGAGCAATTACTTTTTTATTATTTGTATTCCTACTCGACTTTTAAAACATCATATCCTGCATCTTTTACTGCCTTTGACAATGTTTCATTATCTACTTGTTTATTTAATGTTACTTCTGCTGACTTGCTGTTTAAATCAACAACCGCATTTTCAACACCATCAACTGCTTTTAATGCCTTTTCTACCGCCAATTTGCAATGTCCACAGCTCATTCCTTCTACCGTTAATGTTTTATTCATTTTATTTCCTCCATTTTCTTTATTATTTGATTTATTTAAAAAATCTTCTTTTATAACTGACTCCTCTATTGCTTTTAAATCTGTTGTTTTAAATTCTATTATTCTTTCAGGTTTGAAAAATTTAAGTCTCAAGGCATTAGATACAACTGAAATCGAACTTAAACTCATGGACCCTGCCGCAAACATAGGATTTAGTTTCCATCCTAATATACTGTAAAAAACTCCAGCAGCTAATGGTATACCCACTGTGTTGTAAATAAATGCCCAGAATAAATTCTGTTTTACATTTCTAATTGTAGCCTTACTCAATTGTACTGCAGTGACAGCATCAAGCAAATCACTTCTTATTAAAACTATATCCGCTGATTCTATGGCAATATCAGTTCCTGCACCTATGGCTATACCTACATCAGCCCTTGCCAGGGCAGGTGCATCATTGATTCCATCTCCAATCATTGCAACCTTTTTACCTTGCTCCTGTATTTTTCTTATTTCTCTTTCTTTGTCCTGTGGAAGCACTTCTGCAATGGCCCTTGTAATACCCAGCTGTTTTCTTATGGCCTCAGCAGTTTTTTTGTTGTCACCTGTAAGCATTACAACCTCAATCCCCATGGCCTCAAATTCTTTTATTGCTCTTTGGCTGGTAGTTTTTACAACATCAGCTACTGCTATTATACCCAAGACGTCTCTTTCATCTGCAAAATAAAGAGGAGTTTTTCCTTCTTCAGCCAACTTAGTGCTGATTTCTTCAAAACCGTTAATATTTATTTTTCTTTCATTAATAAGATTAAAATTTCCTAGGCAATATTTTCTATTGTTTACTTTAGCTTCCAAGCCCTGCCCTGGCAAAGCTTGAAAATTAATTATATCGTATAATCCAACATTCCTATTTTTTGCTTCTTCAACAATTGCATCTGCTAGGGGATGTTCTGATCCCTTTTCTGCTGATGCAGCTATTTTTAACATTTCAAGCTCACTTATTCCATTTGATATCATATCAGTTACTCTTGGTTTGCCTTCTGTAATTGTCCCAGTTTTGTCCATTACTACAACTTGGATTTGATGTGTGATTTCTAATGCTTCTGCAGACTTAATAAGTATTCCATTTTCAGCACCCTTGCCTGTTCCTACCATTATGGCAGTAGGTGTTGCAAGACCTAAAGCGCATGGACATGATATAACCAATACAGCAATACCGATTGATAGTGCAAATTCAAATGTTGCTCCTAAAAGCAGCCACACTATTGTTGCTAAAACTGCAATTGAAATTACTACTGGAACAAATATACTGCTAATTTTATCTGCAAGCTTTGATATTGGAGCTTTAGAAGAACTTGCTTCCTCCACCAACCTTATTATTTGTGATAATGTGGTGTCATCCCCAACTTTTTGAACCTCGAACTTAAAATAACCCGCCTTATTCATGCTCGCACCAATTACTTTGTCACCAATTCTCTTTTCAACAGGTATGCTTTCTCCTGTTAACAGAGATTCATCTATTAAAGAATTCCCAAAAATTATTTTACCATCCACAGGCACTGTCTGGCCTGGCTTAACAATTACTATATCTCCCTTTAAAACATCCTCAACAGGAATCTCTTTTTCAATGCCATTTCTTTCAACAAGAGCTGTCTTTGGGGACAAATCCATAAGTTTTTTAATTGCATCTGAAGTTCTTCCCTTAGCTCTTGCTTCTAAAAATTTTCCCAGTGTTATAAGAGCTAAAATAACTGCTGCAGATTCAAAGTATAAATCCATGGAATACTGCATTACCATATCCATGTCCATATGCCCTAGACCGTAACCTATTCTATATATTGCAAAAACACCATATCCAACAGCAGCTGTAGTACCTATGGCAATTAGGGAATCCATGTTTGGGGAACCCTTAAACAATGTTTTAAACCCAACCACGTAATATTTTTTATTTATCATCATAACCGGAATAGCAAGCAAAAATTGTGTAAAAGCAAAAGTTATTGCATTTTCCTCCCCGTGAAACACACTTGGCAACGGCCAATTGAACATGTGTCCCATTGCTAAATAAAGAAGAGGAATTGCAAAAGCAAATGAAACAACAAGCCTTTTTTTCATTTCCAGAAGTTCTGATTGTGCATCCGTTTTATTGGTGTCACTTTTTTTTGAAGATTTTTTTGTATCAGCTGATGAAGCGTCATATCCTGTATCTTTAACAATACTAATAATATCACTTTCATCTAAAACTGATTCATCAAATTTAACTGTCATGCTATTACTTAACAAATTTACATTTGCCTCTAAAATACCATCTGTTTTATTAATATTTTTTTCAATCCTAGCAGAACAAGCCGAACATGTCATGCCAGTAACATTAAACTTTTGAGATTTCATTTTATCCTCCTTATTTTGAAACTTTATTTAACAATGAAATTATTTCATCTATTTTTTCATTTTCATTTCCATCTATAAATGCTTGTTTAACGCACACTTCCATGTGAGCCTTCAGTATTTCGTTATTTGCCTTTCTAAGAATAGCTTGAACCGCCAAAATTTGATTTGATATATCCATACAATATCTATCTTCTTCAACCATTTTAGATATTCCTTCAATTTGACCTGCCGCCGTTTTTAACAAACGATTTATTTTAACTTTATCAGCTTTCATAATTACCTCCTGTATCACCCCCTACCTGGGGGGTGTTTTAATATTACATCTTTTGTTTTGTTATGTCAATATTTTTTAGTTTTTAATGGAATAAATGGAAGCCCACATTACTTTTAAATATTTTTTAAATTATTATATGGTAATTATTATGCAGAATTTTTTTAAAAATATTAAAGTAGTAGGATCATACATTTGAAGAATTTTTAGAAAAATCTATAAAACAAAAAAGGGCAACAGCCACCTAGATTCATGACTGTTGTCCCTATCAAATATAAATAGTATCTCTACAAATAACTTACAATTTCAATTCCCTCATTTTCTATTAATTTCTTTAGTTCAGTTAAGAGTTCATTTGAAGGTCTCTTGAAATTTCTTGATGGCTTTTTAAGTCCTAACTTTTCGTATTTTTCATCCCCAAAATCATGATATGGAAGAAGCTCTATTTTTGGATTATTTAAATGTTTTTTAACAAATTTCGCTGTTTTAATTATGTTGTCATTGTCTGAATTTACACCAACTATCACAGGTATCCTCACAACAACAGGAACATTCAACTCATTCATCCTTTTGATATTATTCAATATAATTTCATTGCTCTTTCCTGTAAAATATTTATGTTTTGCAGCGTCCATATGCTTAATATCTATAAATATCAAATCCAGCCTTTCTAGTATATCTGAGACTTCATCATAATCAAAATACCCTGATGTTTCAATTGCCATATTCACAGCCCTATCATACAAATCGTCTACAATAGCTTTAATCACATTTGGCTGCATTAAAGCCTCACCTCCAGAAAAAGTTACTCCTCCTCCTGAATATCTGAAGAAAATTTCCTGTCTTTTTATTATATCAAGAATTTGAGAAACAGAATATGGTTTGACTAATTCATTGTTAACTTCATGAGATTCCGGGTTTGCACACCACTTACAGCGCAAAGGACAACCTGCAAAAAATATTGTTGTTCTTATTCCATCTCCATCATTTACAGAGAAGTTTTGAGGTTCCATAAAATATCCATACAAATTATTCAAATTGTCCTCCAATATTTAATAGTTGAGATTTATCCAGCATTATTATTAAAATTTTTCATGTGCAGTTCTTGCAATAATTGCATCCTGCATACTTCTTGATAAATTTACAAATTGTGTGCTATATCCTGCCACACGCACTAAAAGATCTTTATAGTCATCTGGATTTTCCTGTGCCTTTAGAAGTATTTCTGTTGAAATTGTGTTAAATTGAACATGAAATGCTCCTAGTGCAAAAAAAGTCTGCACCATATTTCCTAAATTTCTTTGCCCTCTCTTTGTTTTTACTAAATCTGCACCTAATCTTAAATTCAGTAGCGTACCACCAGAATGTACATCTTGATTTAATTTTGCAGCAGAGCGCATTGCCGCTAAAGGAGTTGAATTATCAGTTCCTGCAAAAGGTGATACTCCTTCTGACAATGGACTCTTAGCTTTCCTTCCACAAGGAGTGGCCCCAATAACTTTTCCTGTTGGTAAATAGTTTGAAATACCCATAAAAGCTGAATTAAAATTGTTATTATTTATATCTTTGTACTTATGAACTTCCTTATAGAAATAGTTAGCCATTTTAACTGCAATATCATCCACATAGTCTATATCATTACCATACTTTGGAACGTTGAGAGCTTTTTGTCTTAATTCATCGTAGCCTTCCCAATTTGCGTTTAATGCATCAATTAAAGTTCCCATGTCTACAATCTTTTCTTCAAAAACAAGATTTTTTATTACAGCTAGTGAATTAGATGTTACAGCTAATCCAATTCCTGTGAGAACTGGTCCTAAATTGTACTTTGCTCCTGCATCAACTAAATCCAAACCTTCATCAAGGCAATTTTCTATACATGATGATAAAAATGGCCTTGGTACCATTTCCTTATGAAGCTTTTGTGCCACAATAGATGAAATTACAGAATGTTTAATTAAATTATCAAACTGCTTATAATAAGCTTCTTCAACTTTTTCATAACTTACAAAAAATTTTGGGTCTTTTTCATCTATCCCCATGTGTTCACGAGTAATTCTCGAGTTTCCTTTATTTAAAGCATATTCCAGAGCAGCAGTAAAATTTATATTTACAGCTGAAGTCCATTCACTTGTTTTTCTAAAATGAGGTACTACACAACCACAG